>NZ_JBSGYQ010000009.1:0-150203 GCF_053610585.1 Streptomyces sp. NPDC054887
GGCGCGGAGTACGACGCGCCCGCCCCCTTCTCCGTCCGCCGTCGGCTGTCGGCTGTTTCGGCTGTCCGTGCCGGCTTTCGCCGGTGCGGTGGCCGCCGAGTGCCGGCAGGGGGGTGACCCTGCCGGCCGCTGTCAGAGCTGCGTGGCGTCGCGTTCCGTGAGGCCGTGGCGCCTGGCGATGCTGTTCCACATGCCGACGGCCTCCTTCTTGGCCTGCGACGCCTTGCCGCTCTCGCGGTTGCCCGCCTGGTGCTGCGGCGTCGACCTCGCCTGGCCCTTGTGGCAGCCCTTGCGGCCGGCGACCTGGTCGGCCCAGGCGGCGTAGTGGTTGTCGGCCGCTGCCGACGCCTTCCACGCGGTGGTGAGCGACACCGAGAGTTCCTGGTGCTTCGGCAGCTTGTCGATGGTCAGTTCCTGGAGACGGGTCACCAGTTCGTTGCGCTGCTTGGCGGCGGCGCGCAGGTCGCTCGCGGCCTTCGGCAGGTTCTTGCACGTTCCGATGGCCTTGACGGCGCTGATCACCGAGGCGCGGCTGTCGTTGCTGTCGGCGAGCAGCGCGTCGAGCGACTTGGCCTGCGGTTCCGCGGGGTCGGCGGCGGCCTGCGGCGAGGCGTCGGCCCCCGTCGAACTGGGCGCGGCGATCGGCTTCTTGGGCGCGGGCTTCTCCTCGCCCCCGCTGAGCAACGCGCCCGCGCCGAGGCCGAGTACGGAACAGCCGACGACCACGGCGGCGATCAGCACGAGCGGCGAGTTGCGCTTCTTCGAGGCGGACCCGCCCGAGGACGCGGGTCCCCCGGACGCCGGCGGCCCGGCCGGGGAGTGGCCCGGCAGCGGGGAACCGTACTGCTGCTGGTGGTACGGCTGCTGCTGGTGCGGGGACCGCGCGCCGACGGGCGGCATCTGCTGCGTCGGGTCCGCCGGGGCGGCGTCCGCCCTGAAGAGGTTGTCGAACTCCGCGGGCGGCTGCCGGTCCTCCGGAGCGCCCGGGCGGATGCCGAAGGGGGCGCCGGGGGGCGCTTCGGGCGCGCCCTGAGCGTCCACGACGGGCGGGAGGTACTGGGTGGCGTCGCCGTCGCCCCCGGGGGCCGCCGGCCCCTTCGGGTGCCGGCCGAGGAACTGCGTGGACTCCGCCGGGCTCTCGGGCGGCAGCGCGCCGGGCCCGGCGGGCGGCACGTACGGGAGGTACTGGGTCGCGTCCGCGTCGGCAGCCCCGCCTCCGGCGGGCGCCTCGGGAGGCAGCGGCAACGGCTGCGCCTGGGGCTGCCCCGGCCCCTGGTGAGCGCCGTACTGCTGCTGCGGCGGCGGGAGAGGAGCGGAGGAGTGCGGCTGGGGCGCCTGGTGCTGCTGGTGCTGGGACGCCTGGTGCTGCTGCTGAGGCGGCTGGTGGTGCTGCTGGTGCTGCTGGTGCTGCTGGTGCTGCTGTGGTGCCTGGTGCTGAGGCTGGGACTGCTGAGCGCCGTACGGCTGCTGTGCCTGCTGCCCCTGCTGTCCCTGTCCCGGTTGCTGCCCGTGCGGCGAGCCGTACTGCGGCGTCTGCGGCTGCTGGGACGGGTGCGGCTGCTGTACGGGCTGCTGAGCACCGTATTGCTGTGGCTGCGGCTGCTGAGCGCCGTACTGCGGCTGCGCGCCGGGCTGCGGCAGGGGGCCCGGTCCCTGCTGCTGCGGCGGAGGCAGCGGCGCACCCGGCTGCGGGGCGCCGTACTGCTGCTGGGCTCCGTACTGCTGCTCCCCGTACTGCGGCTGCTGCTGCGGCGCGCCGTACTGCTGCTGCGGCCGGCCGGCGGCCTGCTCCGGCCCCCACGGCTGGCCCCACGGCTGTCCACCCGCCGGAGCGACCTGCTCCTCGGGCGCCCCGGGTATCCAGGGACCGCTGCCGTCTGCGGGCAGCACGACACCTTCGTGCGCGGGCGGCCGCGCGGCGGGAAGCCGCGACTCGTCACCCTGTCCGCTCTGCGTCACCGGGACTCCTACGTGTGGACGTATGTGTGGACCTACGGAACCGTCGGTTCACGCTACCGGGTGACGGCGAGCCTCTGCCACGCGCCCACGGTCCCCACACATACCGCCGGAGCCCCGGCGGGCGGCCCCGCTGAACGATGCGCCCCCTATCGGTGGTCAAGGGGCGTTTCGTACGCGTACCGCTGCTGCCTTCCTAGGCCGCCTGCATCTCCATCCGCGCACCGAATTCCCGGACGGCGGGTTCGTCGCGGTACGGCGTGAGCCGCTGCTGGAAGTCCTCCAGATACTCCGTTCCCCGGTTCGACCGCAGTGTGCCCAGCAGGCGCACCGCCTCCGAGCCCGTGTGGCAGGCCTGCTCGACCTCGCGCTGCTGGACCTGCGCCGTCGCCAGCAGGAGGAGCCCGATCGCCCGGCGGCGCGCCCGCCCCTCCGGGTGCCCGTCCAGCGCATCCTGGGCGCGCCGCGCCGCCGCCTGCCCCTGCCCCAGGTCACGATGGCAGTGCGCGAGTTCGTCGGCGAGGTACGCGTGGTCGAAGTGGGCGATCCACACGGGATCGTCACCCGCTCCCTCCTCGGCGCGCTCCAGTGCGGCCAGTGCCCTGCCCGCCACCTGGTTGCAGGCCCGGGCGTCGCCCATCAGCGCGTGCCCGCGCGCCTCCGCCGCGCAGAACATCGCCTCCGCCCGGGGCGTCACCCGCCCCCGCGCGCCCTCCTGGGCGGCCCGCGCCAACTGCGCGATCTCGCGGGGGTTCCCGAGCTGGGCGGCGAGGTGGCTCATGGAAGCGGCCAGTACGTACCCCCCGTAGCCGCGGTCGCCCGCCGCCTGGGCGAGCCGCAGCGCCTGGATGTAGTAGCGCTGGGCGAGCCCGGGCTGTCCCGTGTCGACGGCCATGTAGCCGGCCAGTTCCGTCAGGCGGGCCACGGCCGCGAAGAGGTCCCGGCCCACCGATTCGCGGTACGAGCCCGAGAGCAGTCCGGACACGACGCTGTTGAGGTAGTGCACGACGATGGGCCGCACGTGCCCGCTGCCGAAGCGGTGGTCGAGTTCCACCAGGGCGTCCGTCGTCGCCCGTACCGCCTCCACGTCCGACGGGCCGACCCGTCCGCCGCCCGCCGTCCTGGCGACCTGGCTGTCCGTTCCCGTGATCAGCCAGTCGCGGCTCGGCTCGACCAGCGCGGAGGCGGCCACCGTCGAGCCCGAAAGGAAGTCGCGCCGCCCCACGTCGCTGCGCCACAGCTCGCAGACCTGCTCGATCGCACCCGGCACGGTCGGCGAGAACTGGAGGCCGATCCCGGAGGACAGGTTCTTGCCGTTGGCCATCCCGATCTCGTCGATCGTGACCGTCCGGCCGAGTTTGCGCCCGATCGCCTCCGCGATGATGCCGGGCGCCCGGCCGCGCGGCTGCTGGCCGCGCAGCCAGCGGGCCACGGACGTCTTGTCGTACCGCAGGTCGAGGCCGTGTTCGGCGCCGCACATGTTCACACGCCGGGCGAGCCCGGCGTTGGAGCACCCGGCTTCCTGAATGAGCGCCTGCAACCGTTCGTTCGGCTGGCGGGCGACGAGAGGCCTGGCTGCCATTGACTACCCCCTGGTGCCGCAGTGGTCGGTGATGGTCCGTGAGTCGTGGTCCATTGGTCGTGGTCCGTGGATCCGTGAACTGATCACGCCGGTCCCGCTGATCACTGCCCGGCAGATATACAGAGAATGCGGAACATGCCGGACGAGACGGTATTGACGGCCTTTCGACCGCCATTCCCGCCCTTCCCCACATGTGGTTACCCGCCCGCCGCCCCGCGGCCTCGTGCGCGCCCCCGCCCATGCACCGGTGCGCCCCGCGTGCAGGATCGATGTTCCTCCGCAAGCCGACCGCACGCCCGTAACCCAAGGTGACGGCGAGAGTTGTGTTCATCGTGGAAGACACCATCGGAGTCACGGACGCCGCCCAGATCCCCAAGCAGCGCGGCGATCAACTGCTGGACAGCGCCGTGCGGTACGCGGAAGAGCGCCACTGGGACGTGTTCCCGGGCACCTGGCTGGAGGCGGACGAGGGTGTGGAGCGCTGCTCCTGCGGCGTCCCCTCCTGCGCCTCGCCCGGTGCGCACCCCGCCACCGCCGACTGGGCGTCGCAGGCGACGGGCAGCGCCACCGCGGCGCGCCGCATGTGGTCGAAACAGCCCAGGGCCTCGATCCTGCTGCCGACGGGCCGCTCCTTCGACGCCCTGGACGTTCCCGAGTCCGCCGGTTTCCTCGCGCTGGCCCGGATGGAGCGCATGGACCTGACGCTCGGCCCGGTGACCTGCACCCCGGACCGCCGGATGCTGTTCTTCGTCCTGCCGGGCGCCGGCGCCAAGGTGCCCGATCTCGTACGGAAGCTGGGCTGGACGCCGTCCGCGATCGACCTGGTCACGCGGGGCGAGGGGGACTACGTCGCCGGGCCGCCGACCCGGCTCGGCGGGATGGGTGCGGTGCAGTGGGCGCGCCGTCCCACCCCCGCGAACCGGTGGCTGCCCGACGTGGAGGAGCTGATCAGCCCGCTGGCGTACTCCTGTGGGCGGGAAGCAGCGGCGGCGCGCACACGCCGACCGTAGGGTGGCCCCGTAGCTGCACGGGGCCACGGGGAGGTTGTGCGACATGCCCGAGAACACAGCGGAACCGGACGAGGCGGGCGGAGCGCGGAACGCGCCGCCCGCCGCCGTACGTGTGGAGGGCCTGTGGAAGCGCTTCGGCGAGCAGATCGCCGTCGCGGGCATCGACCTGGAGCTGCCCTCGGGCAAGTTCGTCGGCCTCGTCGGGCCGAACGGCGCCGGCAAGACCACCACCCTGTCGATGGTCACCGGTCTGCTGCACCCCGACGCGGGCACGGTGCTGGTCGGCGGGCACGACGTGTGGCGGGACCCGGTGGCGGTCAAGGCCAGGATCGGCGTTCTGCCGGAGGGGCTGCGGCTCTTCGACCGGCTTTCGGGGCGTGAGCTCCTCGCCTACTCCGGCCGGCTGCGGGGGCTGCCCGGCGACGAGGTCGACAAGCGGGCGACGCAGCTTCTCGACGTACTGGACCTCGCGGGCGCGCAGCACAAACTGGTCGTCGACTACTCGACCGGCATGCGCAAGAAGATCGGTCTCGCGGCGGCTCTGCTGCACAACCCCGAAGTGCTCTTCCTCGACGAGCCGTTCGAGGGTGTCGATCCCGTGTCGGCGCAGACGATCCGCGGTGTGCTGGAGCGCTACACGCTGTCGGGCGCGACCGTCGTCTTCTCCAGCCATGTGATGGAACTCGTGGAGTCGCTCTGCGACTGGGTCGCGGTGATGGCCGCGGGCCGCATCCGGGCGCAGGGCACGCTCGCGGAGGTACGCGGCGCGGCGCCCTCCCTGCAGAGCGCCTTCCTGGAACTGGTCGGCGCGAACGACCGGGACACCGGGGAGAACCTGGACTGGCTGGGCGGCGGCGCCCGATGAGCGCGGACGGAACGGCCGTTCCCGGGAACGGTGGGGGACCTGCTGTTCCGGGGGACGGCGGTGAACCTGCTGTTCCCGGGAACGGCGCTCCGGACGTTCCCCGGCACGCCGCTCTGAACGCCCCCCGGAACAGCGTTCCGCACGTTCACGGGAACAGCGTTCCGCACGTTCCCGGGATCACGTCCGTGTTCGTGCGGCTCAAGCTGTCGCTGCTGCGCAACGGGTTGCGGCAGTCGTCCGGTCGCAGGACCGCGTACATCCTCTCCGGTGTGCTCGCACTGCTCTTCGCAGCGCTCCAGCTCATCGGCCTGGTCGCGCTGCGCGGGAACGAGCACGCGACCACGGTCGTGGTGCTGTTGGCGGCTCTTCTCGGGGTCGGCTGGGCGGTGATGCCGCTGTTCTTCCCGAGCGGCGACGAGACGCTCGACCCGACCCGGCTGGTCATGCTGCCGCTGCGGCCACGCCCGCTGGTGCGCGCGCTCCTGACGGCGTCCCTGGTCGGCATCGGGCCGCTGTTCACGCTCTGCCTGGCGCTGGGCTCGGTGGTCTCCGTCGCGCACGGCGCGGCGGCGGCCGCCGTCGGGGTCCTCGCCGTGGGGCTGATCCTGCTGCTGTGCGCCGCGCTCGCACGAGCCGTGGCCGCGGCCAACGTCCGGCTGCTGAGCAGCCGCAAGGGGCGCGACCTGGCCGTGCTGAGCGGTCTGGTGATCGCCGTCGGCCTCCAGGTGGTCAACTTCGGCGCCCAGCGGCTCAGCAGCGCGGGCGGCCTGGCCAGGCTCGACCCGGTCGCGGACGTACTGAGCTGGGTGCCGCCCGCGTCGGCGGTCGGCGCGGTGGCCGCGGTGAGCGAAGGGGCGTACGTCCGGTCCGCCGCCCAACTGCTGCTGTCGGTCGCGGCGCTGGCCGCGCTGCTGTGGTCCTGGGAACGCAGCCTGGTGAAGCTCATGACCTCGCCGGACGGCTCGACGCTCCGGGCTTCGGAGCCGGCCGGCAAGGGGGCGTCGCGCGGGTTCGGCGCAGGGGTCCTGCCGGACGGCCGTACGGGCACGGTGATCGAGCGCAGCCTGCGGTACGTGTGGCGTGACCCCAAGACCAAGGCCGCCTGGGTGACTTCGCTGGTGATCGGCCTCATCGTCCCGGTGTTCAACGCGCTCCAGGGGACGGGCACGATCTACTTCGCGTGCTTCGCGGCCGGAATGCTCGGCATCCAGATGTACAACCAGTTCGGCCAGGACACCTCCGCCTTCTGGATGGTGGCCATGACGATCTCCACACCGCGCGACGCGTACGAGGAACTGCGGGCGCGCGCACTGGCGCTGCTGGTGATCACCCTGCCGTATTCGGCGCTGGTCACCGTGGTCACGGCGGCGCTGGTGGGCGACTGGCAGGCCCTTCCCGAGGCGCTCGGGCTGTCGTTCGCGCTGCTCGGCGCGATGCTGGCGACGGGCGCCGTGGCGTCCGTGCGCTTCCCGTACTCGATCCCGCAGGGCAGTACGCACAAGAACGTCGCCCCGGGGCAGGCCGGTCTCGCCTGGATCTCGATCCTCGGCGGCATGATCGCGGCGGCACTGCTCTGCGCTCCGCTGATCACGACGACCATCTGGCTCCACGCGGCGGACGCGGAGGGCTGGTTGTGGCTGCTGCTGCCGCTGGGGGCGGCGTACGGCACGCTGATCGCCTGGGCGGGCGTGCGCTGGTCGGCGCCGCAGGCGGCGGCACGGCTGCCGGAGATTCTCACGGCGGTGGGCAAGGGCTGAGTCCCCGCCGAGCGTGACGCCCTGGGCGGCTGCCGTTCGTACGGCTGCCGCCCGGGGCGAAATGACCGGCGGGGCAGGGCCCAGGGACGGCTCAAAGGCGGCTCAGGGCCGGCCCAGGGGCGGGGCGATCTGTTCCTCGGCGGTTTCCTCCAGGAACGGCTCGATCGCGCTGCGCCAGCCGTCCGGTTGGTCGTAATGGACGAGATGGCCGGCGTCGACCACCTCGGCGTACTGACCGCGCGGCAGCACCCGCACCATCTCCTGGGCCTCCGCCCGGCCCAGTTCGCCGTCGAGGCCGCGCACCACCAGGGTCGGGCACCGGACCAGGGCCAGCTCCTCCCAGTGGGCCTCGTACACCCAGGTCGCGCGTGACGCGAGCATCTGGGGGCGGGAGAACAGCGGCCCCCAGCCGTCGCCCTGTTCGGTCATGACCTCGGCGAAGAACGCGCCGCGGGCCGGACTCGGGCGTTCCACCCAGGGGTCGTCCTCGCCGAACCACTTGCGCACGTCCGCGAGCGTGGCGAACGGGACGGGCCACGTCTTGAACCAGTCCTCCCACTCGCGCTGGGAGGCCGCACCGAGCGCGCCCGCCCGCATGTCGCAGATGACGACGGCCCGCACCAGGTCGGGGCGCTTGGCCGCGAGCTGCCAGGCCGTCAGGGCGCCCATGGAGTGGCCGATGAGCGTGACGGGCGCGAGGCCCAGTTGCTCGACCGCCGCCTCGGCGTCGGCGACGTACGCCTCGCGGGTGTACGCGCCGTCGGCCGGCTTGTCGCTGCGGCCGTGTCCGCGCTGGTCGAGCGCGACCGCGCGGTACCGCTCCGACAGCCAGCGCGCGGTGCCCGCCCAGTGCGAGGCGCGCCCCATCAGGCCGTGCAGCAGTAAGACCCCGGGGGCGCGGTCGGTTTCCCCGCTGCCCTTGGGAGGATCGGCGTACTCCCAGGCCGCCAGGCGTACGCCGTCGGCTCCGGTCACGTCGATGCGCCGCACCATATGTCCTGGCACCCCCTTCGTCCTCCGGGTGGTCCGTCCAATGAGTGAGTGGTCGAGTCCGGCCAGACTATCGAACCTGTATTCGAAAGTGCGGGTTCGGCGTGCAACACCCCTCGTTCGAGTGACCACGCTCAAGGGTTGACCGGCTCCGCCGAGGGGAGATCTTCAGCGGGAGGCGGGCCGCTCGGGGAAAACGGTCCGCGGGGGCCGACCCTGGGAGCTCGGGGCTCCGGGTCGGCGCAGGGGAGGACGGGCTCCGGCGTCTCAGGGCGCCGGAGCCGCCCCCCGCATCGCGAACAGGACGAATCTGCGGGTGATACCAGCGCGACGGGCGCATTCCCTGCCCCCTCCCCGACGGTCGTCGGACCGGTCGGCGATCTCACGTCATGTGCCTGGGTCACAGACTGGCACGCGATCCGCCCGGTCGCTGGGATTCCGGAGGATCGCCCGACCGGCCCCACCACCGCGGGGCCGGTCGACCGTGCCGCCAGGGCGCCGCTGTCAGCGCTTGGCGACGAAAACGTGCGAGGCCACCTCGGCGCCGAGCTCCGCCGCCTCGCCACTGCTGCCGACGAGCACCCCGCCGGGCGACTCGGTCACACTCACGACCGATCCGGGCTGCACACCCGCGCGCCGCAGCGTGTACATCAGCTGGGCGTCCGTCTGGATCGGCTCCCCGATCCGGCGTACGACGACGGTCTTGCCGTCCGGGCCGGGCGCCAGGTCGTTCAGGCTGACCATGTTGTCGTCGAGGAACGATTCCGCCTCGGCCTTCTCGCCCAGTTCCTCCAGGCCGGGGATCGGGTTCCCGTACGGAGACTCCGTCGGGTGGCGCAGCAGCTCCAGGACGCGCCGCTCCACCGCCTCGCTCATCACGTGCTCCCAGCGGCACGCCTCCGCGTGGACCTGCTCCCACTCCAGGCCGATCACGTCGACGAGCAGACACTCGGCGAGCCGGTGCTTGCGCATCACGCGGGTGGCCAGCTTGCGGCCCTCGTCGGTCAGCTCCAGGTGGCGGTCGCCCGCCACGGTCACCAGACCGTCCCGCTCCATGCGGGCGACGGTCTGACTCACCGTCGGTCCGCTCTGGTCGAGCCGCTCGGCGATACGGGCGCGCATGGGGACCACGCCTTCTTCCTCGAGCTCGAGGATGGTGCGGAGATACATCTCCGTGGTGTCGATCAGTCCGGACATACGTGCCCCTCGATTACTCGTGCGCTGGCCCTGCCCCAATTCTGACGCATAGCGCCGACAACCGTGTCGTGGCGACGGGAAGCGGTATTGACAGGGCACTGGTCCAGACCGCAACGTGATCCGCGCCACCGTCGCACGACGTTCGCACGACGACCGCTTGAAGGGGCTCCGCGCGATGAGCGAGAACAAACTGGCCGGCCAGTTCTTCGACGCCGCAATCGGCTTGCTGCACCGCGTCCGCGACGAGGAGGCCGGGAACGTGGCGGCCGCCGGAGCCGCCGTCGCCGACGCGGTGGCCTCGGGCGGGCGGCTGTTCGCCTTCGGCGCGGGCCACTCCTCGCTCGCCGCCCAGGACGTCGTCTACCGGGCCGGCGGCCTCGCCCTGATGAACCTGCTCGCCGTCCCCGGAACCGTCGGCGTGGACGTCGTACCGGCCACCCTGGGCTCCGCCCTTGAGCGCGTCGACGGGCTCGCGGCGGCCGTCCTGGACAGCAGCCCCGCCGGGCCCGGCGACGTACTGGTGATCATCTCGCTGTCGGGGCGCAACGCGCTGCCGGTGGAGATGGCGATGAACGCGCGGGCGCTCGGCCTGAAGGTCATCGGCGTGACGTCGGTGGCGTACACGCGCGAGACGAAGTCGCGCCACGCCTCGGGTACGTACCTCAAGGACCACTGCGACATCGTCCTCGACAGCAAGATCGCCGTGGGGGACGCCGAACTGACGGCCGAAGGCATCGAGGCGCCCTTCGCGCCCGCCTCGACGGTGGTCACGAGCGCGCTGATGCAGGCCGTCATGGCGAGCGCGGCGGGCGAGCTGGCGGAGCGCGGCATCGAACCGCCGCTGCTGCGCTCGGGCAACGTCGACGGCGGTCACGAGTGGAACGGCCGGGTGATGACGGAGTACCGCGACCGGATCTTCTACCGGCACTGAGTGCACGCACCGCACGGACCGTTCCCGGGAGCGCGCGCCTGTCGTTCCCGGGGAACGCGTCCTGCCGTTCCCGGGAAGGCGTCCTGTCGTTCCCGGGGAACGCGTCCTGCCGTTCCCGGGAAGGCGTCCTGTCGTTCCCGGGAACGGGTCCCGGCTGTTCCCCGGAACACGTCTCTTCCGTTCGCGGGAACTCCTTCGGCCGTTCCCCGGAACGCACGCTTGTCGTTCCCGGGAACGGGCGGAAAGCGTTCCCCGGCGGTGCGATTTCCTGTTACGGCTTGAGCGTCTGCGCCAGGTCGATCGCCGCCGCGACCCGCACGGCGATGTTCTCCGCGTACGTAGCGTCCGGGCGCTCGAACGCGGTGCGGCTCGGGCCGCGCAGGAAGGTGGCGACACCGAGCGTCCTGCCGCGGCTGCGCAGCACGGTGCACAGGGCGTGCACGGTGTCCCGCGGCCACTGGCGTCGCGCCGCCCAGTCCTGGGGGCCGCCGCTCGCCCGTACCGAGCCGAGGCGGTCCATGCACTGGAACGCCGGGTGGCCGGACGGGTACGGAACGGGGATGCCGGCTCCGCCGGTCACCGGGAGGCACGGCCCGGGGCCGCCCGACGGCGTGGCCGCCGCCCGCACCAGACGCGCCGGATGGTCCTCCTGGACCAGGTCGACGAGCGCGTGGTCGGCGAAGCCCGCGAGGGCGAAGTCGAGGTACGACAACGCGGCCTCCATCGGGTCCTCGCACTCGGCGGCCGCGCGCCCCGCACGGTGCAGCTGGTTGCCGCGGAAGCGCAGCTGCGCCGCTTCCTGCTCGGCGGTCTTCGCGTCGGTGATGTCCTGGAACAGCCAGGCGACCCCGAGCGGAACCGGTTCCTCCGCGAGCGGCGATGCCAGTCGCAGGAAGCCGCTGCGCCAGCACCGCCGGCGTTCGCCCCGGCCGCCCGGCTCCGCTTTGCGCAGCGTCACCCACAGCTCGGCGGGGGCCGGGGGCGCCCCTTCCGCCAGTACGTGCTGGAGAGCGCCCTCCAGTTCCTCCACGCCCTGGACGACGAGTTCACCCAGGGGGCGGCCGAGCAGCGTCGTGCGCCCCACGCCGAGCGCGCGGGCCGCGTGCGTGTTGACGACGGTGGGGCGCAGGTCGACGTCGACCAGGACGACGCCCCAGGAGGCGTCGTCGAAGAGCGCCTCGCTCAGCGCGATCGCCCGCTCCAGGTCGATCTGGGCGTGCACCTCGCTGAACGCGCAGTACACCCCGGCGGGCTTGCCCTCCGCCCCGGGAACGCCCGCCGACTGCGTCCGTACGAGTACGCGCCCGCCGTCCTTGCGGAGCAGGGCGAAGTCGTGCACCTGCCGGCCCGGGGCGTGCATCGCCGACATCAGCCGGCCCTGCACCTCGTCCGCGTCCTCCGGTCTCGCCGCCCATCCCGCGAGACCGGGCCGCCCGACCGCCTCGTCGGCGGTCCACCCGAGGATCCGCTCGGCCTCGCGGTTCCAGTGGGTGATCACCCCGTCCGCGTCGAAGGCGCAGAGCGCCGCGTCCATGCCGTCGAGAAGCGCGGCGAGGAGATCGTCGGACCCGGGTCCCGGCTCGTCGGGACCGTACGCGTCGGTGGTCTCGCCCATCCGGGAAGCACTCACCTGGCACCCCCTGCAGGTGTTCGCCTTTGCTGCACTGCTGAACCCGGGATCATTCAACTGGAACGTGACGCAGCACACACCTGGTTCGGAGAAAAAAATGCTCCCCCTTAATTCGGTTGTGGTGCGCGGGACGGGTTCCTAGGCTTGCAGTACACGTGAAGGGAGGTGGTTCGGAAGTGATGTCATTTCGGACTCGTGAGGTGACTGCGGGCTGACGGCCCGTCGTCGCATCCAGTGCGGGCCGGCAGGTCGCCGGCCGAAATCCCAGCAGTCACCGACCCGCGGGCTCGCCGGTAAGTCCGGCCGGCTCCTCCTCGGAGGAACCAGAGCCCGCGGGTTTCTGCGTTCGGCCGCGCATTCGCGGCCTCACGGGCAGAGGCGCTCCACGCGCCACGTGCCGCCGCCCTCGGCGACGTACCGCAGGCGGTCGTGCAGCCGGTTCGCGTGGCCCTGCCAGAACTCGACCGTCTCGGGAACGACCCGGTAGCCGCCCCAGTCCGGCGGCACCGGTACGCGTTCGGTCGGCGGGTAGCGCGTCGCGAGTTCGTCGTAGCGCGCGAGCAGCTCCTCGCGGGAGGCGATCACGGACGACTGCGCGCTCGCCCAGGCCCCGAGCTGCGATCCGTGCGGGCGCGTTCTGAAGTACGCCGCCGTCTCGTCGCGCCCGATCCGCGCGCACGTGCCGGTGACTATCACCTGGCGCGCGACCTGGTGCCACGGGAAGAGCAGCGAGACGTACGGATTGGTCTCGATCTCCGCGGCCTTGCGGGAGGCGTAGTTCGTGAAGAACACGAAGCCCTGGGGGTCGAACTTCTTCAGCAGGACCGTGCGGGAGGAAGGGCGGCCGTCCGCGTCGGCCGTGGAGAGGATCATGGCGTTCGGCTCGTGGAGGCCGCCGGTGGCCACCTCGCGGAACCAGTGGTCGAACTGGCCCATGGGCTCGGCCGCGAGCTGGGCCTCCGTGAAGGCTTCGCTGCGGTAGTGCTCGCGCATGGCGGCGGGATCGAGATCTCGGTTCGGCACGGTGCCATCCTGCCGCAGGGGTGCAGTGTGCCCGGCACCCGGTGCCATCAATCCTCCGCCGGAAAATGGGGCAGTGTGCCGGTAATCACGCTTCCCCGCATCGGCGGAACCCGCCAAAATGTGGGCGCCGGGCACTGTGACCTCCATACAGCAGGGGATATCGTGCCTGCTTCCGAAGCGGTTGGATGACCACCAGCCGCACGGGGAATCACCGGGGCGACCGATGGCACCTGGAACCTGACCGGTATTTGACCGGATCTGACCCCTGGTCATGAGCCGCCTGTCGCTAGTCGCCGCTTGTTTCGAACACATCATGAGGAGCCGCCTGATGTCCGACTTCGTACCCGGACTCGAAGGAGTCGTCGCGTTCGAAACGGAGATCGCAGAACCGGACAAGGAGGGCGGTGCGCTCCGTTACCGGGGGGTCGACATCGAAGACCTCGTCGGGCACGTGTCCTTCGGGAACGTCTGGGGTCTGCTGGTCGACGGCGCGTTCAACCCCGGGCTTCCGGCCGCCGAACCGTTTCCCATCCCCGTCCACTCCGGCGACATCCGGGTGGACGTGCAGTCCGCGCTCGCGATGCTCGCCCCCGTCTGGGGCCTGAAACCGCTGCTCGACATCGACGAGCGGACCGCGCGCGACGACCTCGCGCGGGCCGCCGTGATGGCGCTGTCGTACGTCGCCCAGTCGGCGCGCGGGCAGGGCCTGCCGATGGTTCCGCAGAAGGAGATCGACAAGGCGGAGACCGTCGTGGAGCGCTTCATGAAGCGCTGGCGCGGCGAGCCCGACCCCAAGCACGTCAAGGCCGTCGACGCCTACTGGACGTCGGCCGCCGAGCACGGCATGAACGCCTCCACGTTCACGGCCCGCGTGATCGCGTCGACCGGCGCGGACGTGGCCGCCGCCCTTTCAGGCGCGGTCGGCGCGATGTCCGGACCGCTCCACGGCGGCGCGCCCTCGCGTGTCCTCGGCATGATCGAGGAGATCGAGCGCACCGGGGACGCGACGGCGTACGTGAAGCAGGCTCTGGACAAGGGCGAGCGCCTCATGGGCTTCGGGCACCGCGTGTACCGCGCCGAGGACCCGCGTGCGCGCGTTCTGCGGCGTACGGCCAAGGAGCTCGCCGCGCCGCGCTTCGAGGTCGCCGAGGCGCTGGAGAAGGCCGCCCTCGAGGAGCTGCACGCCCGCCGGCCCGACCGGGTGCTCGCGACGAACGTCGAGTTCTGGGCGGCGATCGTGCTGGACTTCGCGGAGGTCCCGGCGCACATGTTCACTTCGATGTTTACGTGCGCCCGTACGGCCGGCTGGTCGGCGCACATCCTGGAGCAGAAGCGCACGGGACGCCTGGTGCGTCCCTCCGCGCGGTACGTCGGTCCTCCCTCGCGCAACCCGCACGAGGTCACGGGCTTCGACGACATCGCGCGCTGACACCGCGGCACGTCGGCTGCCCGGACGCGGGAACGGGTGCGCGCGGGCGTGAGGACCGCTGTGAGAGCCGGGGGTGAGGGGCCGGGCGCGCCGGCCCCTCATTACGGCGTACGGCCGGGCGCGCCGGGCCCCGGTCCGGTGTGTGTCCGGCCGAGCGCGCCGTCGAGCAGCGCCGCCCACTGCGTCACCACGCGCTCGCGCCGCGCCGCGTCGTCGGTGAGGAGATTGGCGAGACCCAGGCCGCGCGCCATGTCGAGCAGCCCCTGGACGGTCTCGCGTACGCCCGGCACCGATTCGTCGGCGTCCAGGAGGTCCACGGCGATGCGGTGGGTCTCGCGGCCGACGCGCGACTCCAGCTCGGTGACCCGGGCGCCCAGCTGGTCCTCGTTGGAAGCGGCGACCCACAGGTGCAGGGCGGCCCGGAAGAGCGGTCCCGTGTAGAGGTCGACGAGCGCGCCGACGACCGCGGCGCGGTCGGTGGCGCCGTCGGGGAACAGCGCGCGCAGCGCCGTGGAACGCTCCTCGGCGACGTACTCGACGGCCGCCGTGAAGAGGTCCTCCCGGGTCGGGAAGTGGTGCTGGGCCGCGCCCCGTGAGACGCCGGCCCGTTCCGCCACGACGGACACCGTGGAACCCGCCCATCCGCGCTCGGCCAGGCAGGACACGGCGGCTTCCAGCAGGCGCTGCCTGGTGGCCCTGGAGCGGTCCTGCTTGGGGGCCTTG
Organism: Streptomyces sp. NPDC054887; assembly: GCF_053610585.1. Taxonomy (NCBI): domain Bacteria; kingdom Bacillati; phylum Actinomycetota; class Actinomycetes; order Kitasatosporales; family Streptomycetaceae; genus Streptomyces; species Streptomyces sp. NPDC054887. Next base: position 15,094 of record NZ_JBSGYQ010000009.1, read on the forward strand.
CCGGTGACCGGCGCGTGTCCCGGCGTGCGGCCCGTGGCCGGGTCCGTGCCCGGCGTGCGGGCAGCGTCCGTGGCCCGGCCCGGTGTCGGGGTCACAGCGCCCATGCGGGGTCCCGTCGTTCGAGGAATGCCGTCACGCCCTCGGCCGCCTCCCGTGAGGCGAACAGGCGCGCGGACCGCTCGACGAGCGTGTCCGCGTCCCGGTCGAAGGCTGCCAGCACTGTAGCCGTGACCAGGCGCTTGGACTCCGCCAGCCCCTGTGGGGAGGCCCTGCGCAGCCCGTCGAGCACGGGTGCGAGCGCCGCGTCCACGTCGTCCCCGGACGCCACGGTGATCAGTCCCGTACGGGCCGCCTCGGCCGCGTCGAACCGCTCCCCGGTCAGGTAGTAGCGGGCGGCGGCGCGCGGGTCCAGGCGGGGCAGCAGCGGCATCGAGACGACGGCGGGCGCGAGCCCCAGCCGGGACTCGGTGAAGGCGAAGCTCGCCCCGGGACCCGCGGCGGAGATGTCGCACGCCCCGAGCAGTCCGAGGCCGCCGGCCCGTACGTGTCCCTCCACCCGTGCCACGACCGGCTTGGGCAGGGCGACGATCCTCCGCAGGAGGGCCACGAAGGCCGCCGGGTCGGGCGGGGACGTGAGGTCGGCGCCCGCGCAGAACGTGTTCCCCGTGTGGGCGAGCTGCACGGCCCGTACGGCGGGGTCCCGCGCGCACGCGGACAGTGCGTCGCCCAGCTCGCCGACGAGCCGCGCGGACAGCGCGTTGCGGTTCGCCGGCGAGTCGAGGGTCAGCGTGGTGATCCCGCGTTCGTGCGCGGTCGTTACCAGGGTCATGCGCCCTCCGTTTCGCGGGGCTCGCGCGCTGCGTACCGGTCCCGCAGTTCGCGCCTGAGGATCTTCCCGGACGCCGCCCTGGGGACGCTTCCGACGAACGCCACACGACGGACCTTCTTGTACGGTGCGACGCGCTCGGCGACGTACGTCCGCACGTCCTCCTCGGTCAGGCCGGCGGACGGCTGGGGGACGACGTACGCCATGGGCACCTCGTTGCCGTCCGCGTCGAGGACGCCGATCACGGCCGCGTCCGCGATCGCCTCGTGGGTGAGCAGCAGCGCCTCCAGTTCGGCCGGTGCGACCTGGAAGCCCTTGTACTTGATGAGTTCCTTGACGCGGTCGACGACGAACAGCCAGCCCTCCGCGTCGACCCTTCCGACGTCGCCGGTGTGCAGCCAGTCGTCGGCGTCGATCATCGCGGCGGTGGCGTCGGGGCGGCCGAGGTAGCCCTTCATCACCTGGGGGCCGCGGACGGCGATCTCGCCCTCCTCGCCGACGGCCACGTCCGTGCCGGGGTCGTCGAGGGAGAGGATGCGCATCTCCGTTCCCGGGAGCAGCTTGCCGACCGTTCCCGGGGGCGGGTTCGAGGCGTTCCGGGGAACGACGTGCGTGCCGGGCGACAGTTCCGTCATGCCGTACGCCTGGAGGACGGGCGGCAGCCCCAGACGGCTTGAGCACGCCTGGGCGAGTGCGGCGTCGAGCGGGGCGGCGGCGCTGACGATGTACTCCAGGCCGGACAGGTCGTACTTCGCCACGGCGGGGTGCTTGGCCAGGGCCAGGACGATCGGCGGAGCGACGTACAGGCCGTTGATGCGGTGCTTCTCGACCGCGCCGAGGAACTGGTCGAGTTCGAAGCGCGGAAGTACGACGACCGTCGCACCATTGCGCAGCGGGGCGTTCATGAGAGCGGTGAGCCCGTAGATGTGGAAGAAGGGCAGCACGGCGAGGATGCGGTCACCGGGGCCCATGGGGATGAACGGATCGAGCTGCGCCAGGTTGGTGGCGATGCTGCGGTGCGTCAGCATCACGCCCTTCGGGACACCCGTGGTGCCCGACGAGTACGGGAGCACCGCCACGTCCTCGGCCGGGTCGATGGTGAGGCGCGGCTCGGGTGCCGTCGAGGCGAGCATGTCGAGGACGGACCGGTGCCCCTCCGCGCTGTCGCAGACGAAGATCTCCTCGATGCCGCCGACGAGTTCGGCGGCTCTGCGCGCGACGCCGAGGAGCGGTGAGACGGTGACGATCCAGCGGGCGGAGGAGTCGGCGAGCTGTTTGGTGAACTCCTCCGCCGTGGACAGCGGGTGGATGGTCGTGACGGACGCCCCGGCGCGCGTCGCGGCGTAGAAGACCACGGGGTACGCGATGGTGTTGGGGCTGTGCAGGGCCAGCACGTCGCCCTGCCGTACTCCCGCCTCCGCCAGCGCGGCGGCGATCCGCCGGTGGAAGACGTCCAGTTGGCCGTACGTGATGGTGTCGCCGTTCGTTCCGTCGATCAGGGCGGGCGTTTCGCCGTACTCGGCGGCCCTGCCCAGCACCGCCTCGTGGATGGGCAGCTCGACGGGCTCTACGGACGCGTACTCGCTCTGGAACGCCATGACGGTCCCCTCCGCGGTATGGGTGGTGGCCAGAATCGCGCCTACTAGTACGACTTGGGGAGACCCAGGGACTGATGGGAGACGAAGTTCAGGATCATCTCCCTGCTGACGGGTGCGATACGGGCCACCCGTGCGGCGGTGATGAGCGAGGCGAGGCCGTACTCGCGGGTGAGGCCGTTGCCGCCCAGGGTGTGGACGGCCTGGTCGACGGCCTTCACGCACGCCTCGGCTGCGGCGTACTTCGCCATGTTGGCCGCCTCGCCCGCGCCGAGGTCGTCGCCGTCGTCGTAGAGGCGGGCCGCCTTCTGCATCATCAGGCGGGCCAGTTCGAGTTCGATGTGGGCCTGCGCGAGGGGGTGGGCGATGGCCTGGTGGGCACCGATCGGGTCCTTCCAGACGGTGCGCTCCTTCGCGTACTCGACGGCCCTGCCCACGGCGTGGCGGCCCATGCCGACGGCGAAGGCGGCGGTCATGACGCGCTCCGGGTTGAGTCCGGCGAAGAGCTGGAGGAGGCCGGCGTCCTCGTCTCCGACGAGCGCCTCAGCGGGCAGGCGCACGTCGTCGAGGACCAGCTCGAACTGCTTCTCCGGGGCCTGGAGTTCCATGTCGATCTGCGAGCGGTGGAAGCCCGGGGTGTCGCGGGGGACGATGAACAGGCACGGCTTGAGACGGCCCGTCCGCGCGTCCTCCGTGCGGCCGACGACGAGGGTCGCGTCCGCGATGTCGACGCCGGAGATGAAGACCTTGCGGCCGGTGAGGAGCCAGTCCCCGCCGTCGCGGCGGGCCGTGGTGGTGATCCGGTGGGAGTTCGACCCGGCGTCGGGCTCGGTGATGCCGAAGGCCATGGTGAGGCTTCCGTCGGCGAGGCCGGGCAGCCAGGCCGCCTTCTGTGCGTCCGTGCCGAAGCGGGCTATGACGGTGCCGCAGATGGCGGGCGAGACGACCATCATGAGGAGCGGGCAGCCGGCCGCCCCGAGCTCCTCCAGGACGATGGACAGTTCGGCGATCCCGCCGCCCCCTCCGCCGTACTCCTCGGGCAGGTTCACACCGAGGTAGCCGAGTTTGGCGGCCTCTGCCCAGAGCGTGTCGGGGTGCCGTCCCTCGCGGACGACGGCGGTCATGTAGTCGCGTCCGTAGCGCTTCCCGAGAGCGGCAACGGCGGAGCGGAGTGCGGCGTGTTCCTCGGTCTCTAGGACGGCGTTGCTCATGACTGCTGTTCCTCCTGGGACTCTTCGCCAGACTCTTCGGCCTGTACGACGGCGAGCAGGGCGCCGACCTCGACCTGGCGGCCGGGGGCGGCGTGGAGCGCGGTGAGCGTGCCGGAGGCGGGGGCGCGGACCTGGTGCTCCATCTTCATGGCCTCCAGCCAGAGCAGGGGCTGCCCGGCCGTGACGCGCGCGGCCTCCGTGAGCCCTTCGGCGACGCGGACGACGGTTCCGGGCATGGGCGCGAGCAGTGACCCCGGTTCGGCGCGGACCGTGGGGTCGGGGAACCGGGGCAGGGCGGTGAAGGTGTGCGACCCGCCGGTGGAGGCGTCGACGTACACCCGTCCCGCCGGGTACGTCCGCACGTCGAAGCGCGTGAGCACGCCGTTGGTTTCGAGCGACACGTGATCGCTCCGTACGGCGTGCACGTGAACGCCGTCGAAGCCTTCCGCGGTGCAGCCGTCACGGGTGTGCCGGTAGCGGACCTCGTGCTCGGTGCCGGCGGGCTCCGCGCGGTAGCTCTTCGCCTGCGCCTGGGACGGCACGTTCCGCCAGCCGCCCAGGCGTGCCCCTGCCGTCCCCGCGGCCCGCCGGGCGGCGGCGTCGGCCAGGGCGGCGGCGAGCGCGGCGAGCGCGGTGTCCGACGCGTCCACGGACGGCGTGGTGAGGGCGCCCAGGTTCCGGTCGTAGAACCCGGTGTCGAGCCGCCCGGCGGTGAAGTCGGGGTGCCGCAGGGAACGCACGAGCAGCTCCCTGTTGGTCACGGGGCCGTGGACGCGGGCCCGCTCCAGGGCGCGGGCGAGTTTGCGCACGGCCTCGGCGCGGGTGGGGGCGTGGGCGATCACCTTGGCCAGCATCGGGTCGTAGTGCACCCCCACGACGTCCCCGCCCTCGTACCCGGTGTCGAGCCGCAGCCCGGGCGCGTCGGGGACGCTCAGGGCGTGCAGGGGGCCCGTCTGGGGCTGCCAGTCGCGGGCGGGGTCCTCCGCGTACAGGCGGGCCTCCACGGCGTGGCCCGAGGGGGCGGGCGGTTGGGCGGGAAGGGCCTCCCCTTCGGCGACGCGCACCTGGAGGGCCACGAGGTCGAGGCCGAACACCGCCTCCGTCACGGGGTGCTCGACCTGGAGGCGCGTGTTCATCTCCAGGAAGTACGGGCGGCCCTCGGCCGAGACGAGGAACTCGACCGTTCCCGCGCCCCGGTAGTCGACCGCCCTCGCCGCCGCCACCGCCGCGTCGTGCAGCGTGGTCCGCAGGGCGTCGTCGAGGCCGGGCGCGGGGGCCTCCTCGACCACCTTCTGGTGCCGTCGCTGGAGCGAGCAGTCGCGGGTTCCGAGCGCCCACACCGTGCCGTGCGCGTCGGCCATCACCTGGACCTCGACGTGACGGCCGTGTTCGACGTACGGCTCCGCGAACACCTCGCCGTCCCCGAACGCCGCGCGCGCCTCCGCGGTGGCCGCCGTGAGCTCTCCCGGGAGCGCCGCCAGGTCGCGTACGACGCGCATGCCGCGGCCGCCGCCGCCGGCCGCGGCCTTGAGGAGGAGTGGCAGGTCCTCGTCGGTGGCCTTCTCGGGCGGCACGGGGGCCAGCAGGGGCACTCCGGAGGCCGCCATGAGTTCCTTGGCGCGCGTCTTGGAGGCCATGGCGTCGATCGCGCCGGGCGGCGGCCCGATCCACACCAGTCCGGCGTCCAGGACGGCGCGGGCGAACTCCGCGTTCTCGGACAGGAACCCGTACCCGGGATGCACCGCGTCCGCCCCGGCCGCCAGGGCGGCCTTCACGACGAGATCGCCGCGCAGGTAGGTGTCGGCCGGAGCCGTTCCCTCCAGGCGTACGGCGGCGTCCGCGGAACGGACGTGGAGCGCTCCCGCGTCCGCGTCGGAGTACACGGCGACCGTGGTGATGCCCAGGTGCGCGCACGTGCGGAAGATCCGGCAGGCGATCTCGCCGCGGTTCGCCACGAGGACCGAGGAAATCGTCGAACTCATGGGAAGGCCCCTCACATCCGGAAGACGCCGAAGCCGCCGCGCGCGCCCTCGACCGGTGCCGTGTGGATCGCGGACAGGCAGAGCCCCAGCACGGTCCTGGTGTCGCGCGGGTCGATGACCCCGTCGTCGTACAGGCGTCCCGACAGGAACATCGGCAGGGACTCCGACTCGATCTGCTGCTCCACCATGGCGCGCAGCCCCGCGTCGGCCTCGTCGTCGTACGGCCGGCCCTTCGCGGCGGCCGACGCCCGGGCGACGATCGACAGGACGCCGGCGAGCTGCTGGGGGCCCATGACGGCGGACTTGGAGCTCGGCCAGGCGAAGAGGAAACGCGGGTCGTAGGCGCGCCCGCACATGCCGTAGTGACCGGCTCCGTAGGACGCGCCCATGAGGACGGACAGGTGCGGGACCCTGGAGTTGGACACCGCGTTGATCATCATCGCGCCGTGCTTGATGATGCCGCCCTGCTCGTACTCCTTGCCGACCATGTAACCGGTGGTGTTGTGGAGGAACAGCAGGGGCGTGTCGCGCTGGTTCGCCAGCTGGATGAACTGGGCGGCCTTCTGCGACTCGGCGCTGAACAGCACGCCCTGCGCGTTGGCGAGGATGCCCACGGGGTGGCCGTGGAGGCGCGCCCACCCGGTGACCAGGCTGGTGCCGTAGAGCGGCTTGAACTCGTCGAAGTCGGAGGCGTCGACGATCCGGGCGACGACCTCGCGCGGGTCGAAGGGCACCTTGAGGTCGCCGGGGACGATACCGGCGAGCTCCTCCTCGTCGTACTTCGGCGGCTCGGCCGGCGGCGGATCGGCGTGCGCCTTGCGCCAGTTGAGACGGGCGACGATACGGCGGGCCTGGCGCAGGGCGTCGTACTCGTCGACCGCGAAGTGGTCGGCGAGGCCGGAGGTACGGGCGTGCATCTCGGCGCCGCCGAGGGACTCGTCGTCCGACTCCTCACCGGTGGCCATCTTGACCAGCGGCGGCCCGCCGAGGAAGACCTTCGAACGCTCTTTGATCATGACGGTGTGGTCGGACATCCCCGGGATGTAGGCCCCGCCGGCCGTGGAGTTGCCGAAGACGACCGCGACGGTCGGGATTCCGGCGGCGGAGAGGCGGGTGATGTCACGGAAGAGAGCGCCGCCCGGGATGAAGATCTCCTTCTGGGACGGCAGGTCCGCGCCGCCGGACTCGACGAGGCTGATGCACGGGAGGCGGTTCGCGTACGCGATCTCGTTCGCGCGCAGGGCCTTCTTGAGGGTCCACGGGTTGGACGCGCCGCCCCGGACGGTGGGGTCCGTCGCGGTGATCAGGCACTCGACGCCCTCGACGACGCCGATGCCGGTGACCATGGACGCGCCCACGGCGTAGTCGCTGCCCCACGCGGCCAGCGGCGACAGTTCGAGGAACGGGGTGTCCGGGTCGAGCAGCAGCTCCACGCGCTCGCGCGGGAGCAGTTTCCCGCGAGCGCGGTGGCGGGCGACGTACTTCTCGCCGCCTCCGGCGAGCGCCTTGGCGTGCTCGGCGTCCAGTTCGGCCAGTTTGGCGAGCATGGCCGCGCGGTTGGCGGCGTACTCCGGGCTTCGCGGGTCGAGGGCCGTGGGGAGCACGGTCACGGCGTCACCGCCGGGCGGAGAGCCGGTCGGAGAGCCGGTCGGCGAAGAGCTGCGAGGGTCACAGGAGTACCTCCGGTATGTCGATGTGGCGGCTGCGCAGCCATTCGCCCAGCGCCTTCGCCTGCGGGTCGAAGCGGGCCTGGGAGGCGACGCCCTCGCCGAGGAGCCCCTCGATCACGAAGTTGACCGCCCGCAGGTTCGGCAGGACGTGCCGCGTCACGGGAAGGGCGGCCGTCTCGGGCAGCAGTGCGCGCAGCCGCTCCACTGTCAGCGCGTGCACCAGCCACCCGTACGCCTCTTCGGTGCGCACCCACACGCCGACGTTCGCGTCCCCGCCCTTGTCCCCGCTGCGGGCCCCCGCGACCGCGCCCAGCGGGACCCTGCGGGTCGGTCCTTCCGGTACGGGCGGCGGGGCGGGTGGTGCGACGACCGGCTCCAAGGGGCGCGTCTTCGCGGGATGCGGCACCCGTACCCGCTCACCGTCCGGGAGCACCGCGATGTGCTCGACCCGGGACGCGTCCACGTGGACCGCCTCGAAGACGCCGTACGGCGCTCCCTTTCCCGGCGGTGCCGTCACGTGGAATCCCGGGTAGCTGCCGAGGGCAAGCTCGACGGCCGCTCCGCTGATCACGCGGCCGACGTTCGCCGGGTCCGGGTCCCGTACGGCGAGCCGCAGCAGGGCGCTCGCGCGTTCCTGGGTGTCGGCGTCGGGGCGGTCGGTGCGCACCAGCTCCCAGCGGACCTCCGCCGGACGGCTCTCGGCCGCCGACAGCGCGTCCTCCACCTGGGCGCGGACCAGTTCGGCCTTCTCCTCGACGGCGAGGCCGGTCAGGACGAACACGACCTCGTTGCGCCACCCGCCGATCCGGGTCACGCCGGCCTTGAGGGTGGGCGGCGGGGCCTCTCCGCGTACGCCCGAGATCCGGACCCGGTCGGGGCCGTCCGGCGTCAGCCGTACGGTGTCGAGCCGCGCCGTGACGTCGGGGCCGGCGTACCGGGGGGCGCCCGTCTCGTACAGGAGCTGCGCGGTGACCGTTCCCGTGTCGACGCGACCGCCCGTTCCCGGGTGCTTCGTGACGACGGCGGCTCCGTCGGCGTGGATCTCCGCAAGGGGGAAGCCGAAGCGCCTTTCCGAGCGCCCTTCCGGGCTGCCTTCCGAGTGTCCTTCCGAGCGGCCTTCCGGGCGCTTCTTCGGCTGTTCCCGGGAACGGCCGGAGAAGCCGCCGAAGAACGCGTAGTTGCCGCCCGTAGCCTGCGTGCCGCACTCCAGCACATGTCCGGCCACCACCGCTCCCGCGAGGCGGTCGTACTCCTCGGGCCCCCACCCGAACCACCAGGCGGCCGGTCCCGTGACCAGTGCCGCGTCCGTGACGCGTCCGGTCACCACCACGTCGGCGCCCGCCCGCAGGCACTGGGCGATGCCTGCGCCGCCCAGGTAGGCGTTGGCCGTCAGCGCCCCTTCGGGCAGCGGCAGGCTGTCGCCCTCCACATGGGCGACGCGCACGGGAACGCCGATCCGGCCGGCGAGTTCCCGTACGGCGCCGGCGAGCGCTCCCGGGTTCAGCCCGCCGGCGTTGGCCACGATCCGCACCCCGCGCTCGTGCGCGAGGGCCAGATTCCCTTCGAGCTGCCGCAGGAAGGTCTTGGCGTACCCGAGGCGGGCGTCCTTCAGCCGGTCGCGCCCGAGGATGAGCATGGTCAGTTCGGCGAGGTAGTCCCCGGTGAGCACGTCGAGTTCGCCGCCGGTGAGCATCTCCCCCATGGCGTCGAAGCGGTCGCCGTAGAAGCCCGAGGCGTTGCCGATCCGCAGCGGACGGCGGCCCTCCCGAGCGGCCCCCTCGCTCACGCCGCTCCCCCGCCGGCCCTGGGCTCGCGCCCCGGGCCCGCCGGTCCCGCGAACGCCTGGGCGATGTCGAGCCACCGGTCCGCGTCGGCGCCCTCCGCCCGTACCGCCACGTCGTCGCGGTGGACCCGCTGGGTCATCAGGAGGCAGAAGTCGAGCGCCGGCCCGGTCACGCGCTGCCGGGCGTCCTCGGGGCCGTACGTCCACAGCCCGGAACCGTCCGGTGCGGTCAGTTCCACCCGGAACTCCTCGTCCGGCGGCGTGAGTCCGCGCACCGCGAAGGCGTACCCGCGTGCCCGTACGCCGATCCGGGCCACGTGCCGCAGCCTCGCCGTCGGCTCCCTCCGTACGCCCAGCGCGTCCGCGACGTCCTGGCCGTGGGCCCAGGTCTCCATCAGCCGCCCGGTCGCCATCGAGGCGGCGCTCATCGGCGGGCCGTACCAGGGGAACCGCACCCCGGCGGGGGCCGCCCGCAGCGCGCGCTGGAGTTCCTCGCGCCCGTCCCTCCACCACGCCAGCAGCTCGTCGGCCGGCAGTTCGGCGCCCGCTTCGGCTCCGTCGTCGACGAACCGGTCGGGCGCGGCCATCGCCTCCCGCGCCTCCGCCGCGAAGCCCTCGGGGTCGGTGACGGACAGCAGCGCCGCCGTGTCCGTCCACGCGAGATGCGCGATCTGGTGGGCGACGGTCCAGCGTGGTGCGGGCGTGGCGAGCGACCACTGTTTCTCGCTCAGGCCGCCGACCAGCTGGTCGAGTACGTCCCCTTCGGCGCGGAGATCGTCGAGCACGGCTGCCGGATCGGACACGGTGCGCTCCCCTCGGGGTAGGGCGGTGTGTCCGGAGCATGGCAGCCCGTCAGGAAACAAGCAAGCATGCTTGCATTATTTTCCGCAGCCAGTCGCAGCCGATCGCAGCCGGGTCACGCGGCGGCCGAATCCGCCCCTGCCCGCCGCTTATGACGCGCCTGGCTGCGCATCGCTCCCATGCTCGCCCCGATGACCAGCGCGATCGCCAGCGCGTCCGTCGTCGACAGCGCCTGGTGCAGCACCAGGAACCCGGCGACCGCCGCGATGGCCGGCTCCAGGCTCATCAGCACGGCGAAGGCGGCGGCGGGCAGCCGGCGCAGCGCGAGCAGCTCCAGCGTGTACGGCAGCACGGACGACATCAGCGCCACCGCCGCACCCAGCGCCAGGGTGCGCGGCTCCAGCAGCGCGCCGCCCGCGCCGGCGATCCCGAACGGCAGGCTGAGGACCGCGGCGACGGCCATCGCGAGCGCCAGCCCGTCCGCCTGCGGGAACCTGCGGCCCGTCCGGGCGCTGAAGAGGATGTACGCCGCCCAGCAGCCGCCCGCCCCCAGCGCGTACGCCGCGCCGACGGGGTCCAGCCGGTCGAAGCCCCCGCCGCTGAGCAGCACGACGCCGCCGAGGGCCAGCGCGGCCCATACGACGCTCATGGCGCGGCGGGAGGCGAACACGGACAGCGCGAGCGGGCCCAGGACCTCCAGGGTCACCGCGACACCCAGCGGGATGCGGTCCAGCGACTGGTAGAACAGGCCGTTCATGCCGGCCAGGGCGAGCCCGAAGGCGACGACCGTCCACCAGTCGGCGCGGGCGTAACCGCGCACCCTGGGACGGCAGACGACGAGCAGGATGACGGCGGCGGCGGCGAGACGCAGGGCGACGACACCGGCCGCTCCCGCGCTCGGCATGATCGTCACCGCGAGGGCGGAACCGAACTGCACCGACAGGCCGCCGGCCACCACCATCGCCACGGGCCCGAGCCGCGCCCCGAGCCGCCCTTCGGGCCGGCCTCCGCCGGGTACGCCGCCGCCCCCGGCTGGACCGGTGCCGGACGACACGGGGGCGGGGGCGGGAGTGGCGGAGGTGGGCTGATCCATATGTTCCACGGTAAGCGGACACGACCGTCCGCCGCCCGGGCCCCTGACACCGGCGTACGGACGCCCGCCGCACACTGCCGGAGCACGCCCGCCGGGGCCGTTACGGCAGGCCCTCGGCCAGTACCTCCGCGAGGTGGCGGGCCCGGCGGCCCGCGAGGTGGTCCAGTTGCGTGCGGCAGGAGAAGCCGTCGGCCAGGAGCTCCGTTCCCTCCGGCGCCTCGCGTACCGACGGCAGCAGCTGCTCCTCCGCGCAGGCGACGGACACGTCGTAGTGGCCGCGCTCGAAGCCGAAGTTGCCCGCGAGGCCGCAGCAGCCGCCGCTCAGGGCGCCGGTGAGCCCCGCCCGCTCGCGCAGCCGCCGCTCCGCCGCGTCGCCCAGCACCGCGTGCTGGTGGCAGTGCGTCTGGCCCGCCACCGGGCGGTCGATCCGGGGAGGCCGCCAGTGCGGGGCGTACTCCTCCAGCACCTGCGCGAACGTGCGTACCGAGGAGGCGAGGGCGGCCGCTCTCGGGTCGTCCGGCAGGAGCTCGGGGAGGTCAGTCCTGAGCGCTGCCGCGCAGCTGGGTTCGAGGACCACCACGGGCAGCCCCGCGGCCCGCTCCATCCCGTCCAGGGTGCGGCGCATGACCGCGCGGGCGCGGTCGAGCTGCCCTGTGGAGACGTACGTCAGGCCGCAGCACAGCTGCCCGGGCGGCATCGCCACCCGCAGACCGGCCGCTTCCAGTACGCGTACGGCGGCCCGGCCGACGTCCGGGGACAGGTGGTTGGTGAACGTGTCCGGCCACAGCACGACCGTGACGGCCCCAAGGGCGACCGGGGCGGTCGTCGCAGTCCTGTTGCGGGCCCGCCACCAGCTTCTGAACGTCCGGGCCGCCGGGGCGGGCAGGTCGCGTTCCGGGGCGATGCCGCCCAACCGCTTCACGAGAGCGGCCAGCGGACGTACCCGGGAAGCGGCCCGGAGCACGCCCGCGAACGGAGCGGCCGCGCGCAGCCACACGGGAAGCCACCCCATCGCGTAGTGCGCGGCGGGACGCACACGGCCCGCGTAGTGGTGGTGCAGGAACTCTGCCTTGTACGTCGCCATGTCGACGCCCACCGGACAGTCGCTCCTGCATCCCTTGCAGGACAGGCACAGGTCCAGTGCGTCCCGCACCTCCGGCGAACGCCAGCCGTCCGTGACGACCTCGCCGGCGAGCATCTCGTGCAGCAGACGCGCGCGCCCGCGCGTGGAGTGCTGTTCGTCTCCGGTGACGCGGAAGGAGGGGCACATGACGCCCGCTCCCCCCGCCGACTCGGTACGGCACTTGGCGACGCCCACACAGCGGCGTACGGCGGCCGTGAAGTCACCGCTGTCCTGCGGGTACGCGAAGGCCACGTCGACGCGCTCGCGGGGCAGCACCGTGAAGCGGAGGTTCTCGTCCAGCCGGGCGGGGCGGGCGAGCATGCCCGGGTTCATTCCGCCGGCCGGGTCCCACACGTCCTTGTAGCGTCCGAAGAGGGCGACGAGTTCGTTCCCGTACATCGTCGGAAGCAGTTCGGCGCGCGCCTGTCCGTCGCCGTGCTCTCCGGAGAGCGAACCGCCGTGCGCGACGACGAGTCGCGCCTGTTCCTCGGAGAAGGCGCGGAAGCGCCGTACGCCGTCGTCGCCGAGCAGGTCGAAGTCGATGCGGACGTGGATGCAGCCGTCGCCGAAGTGGCCGTACGGCGTGCCGCGCAGCCCGTGCTCGGCGAGCAGGGACCGGAAGTCCCGCAGGTACGCGCCGAGCCGGGCGGGCGGTACGGCGCAGTCCTCCCAGCCGGGCCATGCCTCGCTGCCGTCGGGCATCCGCGTCGCCGTGCCGCTGGCGTCCTCCCGTACGCGCCACAGGGCGCGCTGTGCGGCCGTGTCCGTGACGACCGCCGCGTCCAGCGCCTGGGCGGCCTTCACCAGCCGTTCGGCGGCTGCGAGCGCCTCGGCGCGCGACTCTCCCCCCGTCTCCACGAACAGCCACGCCGAGCCGCGCGGGAGCAGCCCGCGCTCGTTCTCGGGAACGAGGTCCTGCGCCATGCCCTCCACGGTGAGGGGCCCGTACGGGAGGAGCGCGGGCGCGGCGTCGGCGGCGGCGCTCTCGCCGGCGTACCCGAGAACGGCCAGTACGCGTACCCGGGGTGCTGCCACCAGCCGTACGGTCGCCTCGCCGACCACGCCGAGCGTGCCCTCGCTTCCGCAGAACGCGCGCGCGAGGTCCACGCCGTTCTCGGGAAGCAGCGCGTCCAGCGCGTAACCGGAGATGCGGCGCGGCAGGTCCGGGAAACCGGTGCGCAGGAGCGTCAAGTTGTCGTTCACGAGAACGCTCAGTCCTTCGGGTGCTCCCTGCCAGCCCCGTCCCAGGCGCCGTACGTCGCCGCCGTAACCCACGACCGTCAGGCGGTCGATGTTGTCGGCCGTCGTTCCCCAGGCCACCGAGTGGGAACCGCACGAGTTGTTCCCGATCATGCCGCCGAGGGTGCAGCGGCTGTGCGTGGACGGATCGGGGCCGAAGGTCAGGCCGAACACCCCGGCGGCGGCCCGCAGGTCGTCGAGTACGACGCCGGGCTGCACCACGGCGGTACGGGCCTCTGGGTCGAGGTCCGTGATGGCACGCATGTGGCGGGTGAGGTCCAGGACTACGCCCGTGCCGGTCGCCTGGCCGGCGATCGACGTACCTCCGCCGCGCGGCACGACCGGCACCCCGTGCGCCCGGCAGACGGCGAGCGCGGCGGCCAGGTCGGCGGCGTCGCGGGGGGCGACGACGCCGAGCGGCACGCGCCGGTAGTTCGAGGCGTCCATCGTCACCAGGGCACGCGCCGCGGCGCCGAAGTCGACCTCGCCGCCCACGGCCCGGCGCAGCTCCCGCGCGAGCGCGGCCGTGCCGGCCGGGCCCGGATTCCCGCCACCGGTCCCACCGCTGTCCCCGCTCACGTCCCTGTGATCAGACATGCAGCCAAGGATGCCCGCGCGCCCCCGCCCCCGAACCCGCACGAGCCACTCGGCCGCCCCGCGCCCTCCCCCGCCCGCGTCTCAAGCCCCGGAGTGCGTGTCTCACGCCCCGGACGCGCGTCTCCGCCACGGCCCGCGACCGGCTACGCTCCGGCTCGTGGCTGAGATCCAGATTCCCGCTGACATGAAGCCCGCCGACGGCCGTTTCGGCGCGGGCCCCTCCAAGGTGCGTACGGAGGCGCTGGACGCCCTGGCCGCCACCGGCACCTCCCTCCTCGGTACGTCCCACCGCCAGGCCCCGGTCAAGAACCTGGTCGGCTCGGTGCGCGACGGCGTACGCGACCTCTTCCAGTTGCCCGAGGGTTACGAGGTGATCCTGGGCAACGGCGGTTCCACCGCCTTCTGGGACATCGCGACCCACGGCCTGATCGAGCGCAAGTCCCAGCACCTGAACTTCGGTGAGTTCTCGTCGAAGTTCGCCAAGGCCGCCAAGCTGGCGCCGTGGCTGGACGACCCGACCGTGATCGCCTCCGACCCCGGCACGCACCCGGACCCGCAGGCCGAGGCGGGTGTCGACGTGTACGCCTTCACCCACAACGAGACCTCGACCGGCGTCGCGGCGCCGATCAAGCGTGTGGCCGGCGCCGACGCCGGGTCCCTCGTCGTGGTCGACGCCACGTCCGGCGCGGGCGGCCTGCCGGTCGACATCGCCGAGACCGACGTCTACTACTTCGCCCCGCAGAAGTCCTTCGCCTCCGACGGCGGCCTGTGGATCGCGGCGTTCTCCCCCGCCGCCCTGGAGCGCGCCGCGCGCGTCCACGCGTCCGGCCGTCACGTCCCGGAGTTCTTCAGCCTGCCCACGGCGATCGACAACTCCCTCAAGAACCAGACGTACAACACCCCCGCGCTCGCGACCCTCTTCCTGCTCGACAACCAGTTGAAGTGGATCAACTCGCAGGGTGGTCTCGACTGGTCGGTCCGCCGCACGGCGACCTCGGCGGCCAACCTGTACGGCTGGGCCGACGAGTCCAAGTACGCGACGCCGTTCGTCACGGACCCGGCCAAGCGCTCGCAGGTCATCGGCACGATCGACTTCTCCGACGAGATCGACGCCACGGCGGTCGCCAAGGCGCTGCGCGCCAACGGCATCGTCGACACGGAGCCGTACCGCAAGCTCGGCCGCAACCAGCTGCGCGTGGCGATGTTCCCGGCGATCGACCCGGCCGACGTCCAGGCCTTGACGGCCTGCGTCGACTATGTGATCGAGAAGCTGTAGCGGTACGCCGACCAGTACGCAGCGCGGGGCCCGGCCGACACTGTCGCCGGGCCCCGCCCGCGTTCCGCCGCCGCGCCCGCTTCGTACCGCCCCGCGCGGCCGATAACCGCTCTACCCAGGCCGCGTCCGGCTGCCTACAGTCCGTAGGGCTTCCGGCGCTTCCACCACCGGCCGGAACCGCTTGAATGTTTGACATGCTCATGGCATTTCAGCGCGACCAACGCACGTACGCCGTACCGCAGCACCCGCACCACACCGCAGTTCCCTCGGTTGGACCCCCCAAGTTCGCCCGACGACCGATCGGAGCACCATGCCCAGACACACGTCAGGACGGCGAGCGTTATTCGTCGGCGGTGCGGCCGCCGCGCTGCTCGCCTCCACCCTGTCCGCACAGAGCACCCCGGCGACCGCGCATCAGAAGATCGTCGCGCCCCCCGACAAGATCGTCATCGAGATAGCGACGGTCAACGGATCGGGCTGCCGCCAGGGAACGGCCGCGATCGCCGTCTCCCCGGACAACACGGCCTTCACCGTGACGTACAGCGACTACCTCGCACAGGTCGGCCTCGGCGCCAAGCCGACCGACTTCCGCAAGAACTGCCAGCTCAACCTGATCGTGCACGTCCCGCACGGTTTCACGTACGCCGTCGCCAGCGCCGACTACCGCGGCTACGCCCGGCTCCAGGCGGGCGCCACCGCCGTCCAGAAGGCGTCGTACTACTTCCAGGGCTCGCCCGACACCGCGTCGCGCAGCCACCCGTACAGCGGGCCGTACGACAACAACTGGCAGGCCACCGACGAGACCGACTGGGGGCAGCTCGTCTGGGCGCCCTGCGGGGTGAAGCGGAACTTCAACATCAACACCGAACTCCGGGTCAACGCCGGGACGTCCGACCCGGCGAAGACCAACAGCTTCATCGCCATGGACTCGACCGACGGCGACATCAGGACCATCTACCGGCTGGCCTGGAAGGAGTGCCCGGACCGGTGAGACCGGGGTGGGCCCGCAACCCCTCCCGGGCCCACCCCTCCGACCGGGCCTCCGGATCAGCAATTGACCGGCTCAGCGCCTGGAACCGCCGTACCGCGAGCGGCAGGAACACCGCGCAATCCGAAGGCCATCGCCGAGGCGAACATGCCGGGCATCAGGAACTCCCGATAGTCCCCGTCACCGGGGCACTCGCCCGGCCACGCGTCGGCTCAGAACCGGGCGTGTGCCGTGATGTCCGCGTCGAACTGGTCGATCATCGCGGGCGTGACCGTCGGCCGGCACTGCCCGATGGCCGCCAGATAGTCGTCTGTGGACGCACCGAGCGCACGCGGATCGCCCGTACCGGCCCCGATCTCCTCCAGGTCCCGCTCGAACGCGGCCTGGGCGGCGATGCGGGCCGCGTGCTCGATGTCGGCCGGCGTGAACAGTTCGCTGGCCTTCACCAGCCTCGCCACGTCCACGTCCGCCCTGCCGTCCGTGTAGCGGGCCCAGATCGCCGCCCGCGCCGCCGTGTCCGGCGTACCGATCGGGATCAGGTAGTCGAACCTGCCGGGCCGCAGGAACGCCGGATCCAGCGACCGAATGGAATTGGTGGCGCACACCAGCAGCCGCTCGTCCCCCTCCCGGAACCCCGGTATGAGCTTGAGCAGCTCATTGGTCACTCCGTGCATGCCGCCGGGCTGCGCGGGCTCGGTCCGTACGGGGGCGATCTCCTCGACCTCGTCGATGAACACCAGCACCCGCTCCAGCTCCGCGATGCGCGCGAACGCGTCCCGCAGCGCCGCCGCGAGATTGCCCTCGTCGGCCAGCCTCGACGGCAGCAGCTCGACGAACGGCCAGCCGAGCTTGGAGGCGATGCCTCTCGCGAACGTCGTCTTGCCGGTCCCGGGAGGCCCGAAGAGAGCGACCGCGCGCGGCGGCCGGACGCCGTGCCGGGCGGCTCGCTCGGGCTGCGCGAGCGGCAGTACGACGCGCCGCTCGATCAGGTCCTTCTCCGCCTCCATGCCGGCCACCTTCGCCCAGAGGTCGCTGGGCAGGAAACGCCCGCCGAGGTCCTCCAGGAGGTTGGCCGAAGGGCCGTGCAGCGGTTCGACCTTCTCGAAGTACGCGACGGCCGGCTGGCGCGTGTACCCGGCGTTGAGCAGCCCCTCACCGAGCAGGTCCTCCTCGGGCAGCACGTACGCGATGCGCCCGACGCGCGCGGCGACGAGCCGCCGCTCCAGCTCGACGAGGAGCGCACTGGCCAGTCCGCGTCCGCGCCAGGCGGAGGAGATCGCGATACGCATCACCCAGGCCCGCTCACCGGCGACGCAGGCGAGCGCCGCACCGATGGGCACGCCCTGGTGCACCGCGACGACGGCGGGCTGCCGCGAGGTGAGCGCACCGATGCACTCGGCGAGCGAGAAAACGGACTCCTGCCCGAGCTCGGCCGTGGTGTCGATCAGGTGGACCACTGCCGCGAGATCGCTCTCCCGGTAGTCGTGGATGAGCCAGTTCACCGATACCGCCCCTCATAGGTGCTGGTGCTGTTCCGGTGAGGCTAGGGGCGCCACCACGACGGGTCCTGCGCCACTGTGCACAAAGCCCACAGGCAAGTCGGACGATCCGTCTCTAGCCAGGAGGGGACGAGCGGCGGGAAGGGGCTTTCGACCGTTTCCGGGATCCACGGGATCCAACAGCGGCTGTTCCCGGGAACGAACGGCGACGCGACCGTTCCGGGGAACGACAACAGCCGTTCCCGGGAACGAACAGCGGCCGTTCCGGGGAACGAACAACGACTGTTCCCGGGAACGCTCGGGGTGCGTCCTAAGAACAGCCGCGAACAGCCGCGAACAGCCGCAACGCAGCAAGCCGATGGCTCCGCCGCCCGCTCGCGCGGGGCGGAAAGCCATCGGCTCACTATGAGGCGAGGCCGGACAGGCAGTCCGATTACTCGGGCAGGAGACCCTGCTGGCCGCCCATCGAGCTCTCCTGCCGGCTCTGCTCCTGCAGCCGCTGCGCCTTCTCCTGGAGCTTCTGGCGCTCCTGCGGGTCGGTCGCACGCTCCGCCGCCTGCTTCAGCTGCTCGGCCTTCTCGCGCATCTGCTGCACACGGCCACTGGATTCGCCTGCAATGCTCATCGTCACTCCTTGACGTTGGAAGAGCGGTCCCCTCCAGCAGAGCAGTGGTTCGTCACGCCCGCACGCCGAACGGTCACTCTCCGTTACGCTCCCGCCTAGGACCGGCGCCTCAACCGCCGCAGCCCCAGGAAAAGCGCCACGACACCCCCGACCACCACCAGCCCCAAGGTGGTCTTCCCGTCACCCCCCACGACGTCATCACCGCCACCCCCGGTGCCCTCGTCCCCCGCACCGCCTCCCGAGGACGGCGAGTCACCACCGGAGCCGGAGCCGGAACCGGAACCGCCCCCCTCGCGCCCCTCCACGGCCACCCGCTGGACATCGCTCTGGGCGCCCTCGGAGCCGAACATCATGGCCGCACCGTCGGCCGTGTACGTGACCGACTCCGCCTGCCCCTGGAACGGCGCGCTCACCGCCCGGTCGGCCCCCAGCCGCCCGTTCTGCTTCCACGCGTACGCGCGGGCGCTGAAGTAGGACCGCAGAACGAGTTCCTTCCCGTCCGGGGAGAACGCCCCGTCCGTCACCCACGGCACCTCGCCCACCCGCCGGAACACGTTCGTACCGCCGGCCGACAGCCGGGCGGGCCCCTCGTAGAGCCCGCCGCCGTCCTCGTTCTTGCTGGCGATGTAGACGCGGCCGGTCTTCGGATGAACCATCAGCGCCTCGGCGTTGCGGGCCCCGTCGGCGTACTTCACGGTGAACTGCGCCGCGTCGACCGTGGCGTCCACGAGCCGCTTCGGCTCGGGGAAGCGGTAGATCCAGACGTGGCTCCAACTGCCGTCGAGGTTGTCGCCGATGTCACCGACGTACACGTTCCCGTCCGGCCCGATGGAGATGCCCTCGACGTCGCGCGGCGACCCGATCCCGCGCAGCGTGAGGGTGGCGACCGTCTCACCGCTCTTGGAGTCGACGGCATAGACGTACGCCCCGTCGTCGCTGTCGTTGTGCGTCCAGTAGACGCCCGGGTGGATGCGGCTGGCGGCCAGGCCGCTGGACTCGGTGATGCGCGGGTCCTTGATGACGAAGCCGTCGTCGGCGACGGCGGCGCCACCGGACGCGAGCAGGAGAAGGACGGCTGCGGCACTGGGGGCGACGACGTACGAGAGCGGGCGCATGGTCCAAGTGTTCATCATCACGTCGCAGGCCACGGCAGTGATCCGGGATGATGACGCAATGCGCTTCCTGTTCGTCGGCGACTCCATGACCATCGGGCGCGCCGGCGACTTCACCTGGCGTTATCGCATGTGGCAGCACCTGGTGGCGTCGTACGGCGGCCCGTTCGGGATCGTCGGCCCACGCACCGAGCTGTACGACACCGGCGCGAACGCCCCGCTCTCGTACGCGTACGCCGACCCCGCCTTCCCGGAGCACGCCCGCCGCCACCTGTCGGGGTGGGGCGAGGGCTGGCTGCACATGGCGCCGCTGATCGGCGAGACGGTGTCGTCGACGAAGGCGGACGTGCTGCTGGTGTCGCTGGGCCTGATCGACCTCGGCTTCTACACGGACGCGCAGCAGACCGCCGAGAACACGGAACGCTTCATCGCGGAGGCGAGGGCGGCCAACCCCGCGATACGGATGGTGATCCACCCCGTCATCCCCAACGTGCGGGCCGAGTCCGACGCCCCCTTCGCCGCCGAGTGCGACCGCTTCAACGAGCTGCTGGCCAAGGCGGTGGCGAACCTGGACGCGCCCGGCACGTCCCCGCTCGTGCTGGCGTCGCCGCACGCGACGTACGACATCCACCGGGACACCTACGACGGCACGCACCCGGGGCCGACGGGCGAACACAAGCTGGCCGCCGCCTTCGCCGACGCGATGCACACTGCGTGGGGGGTGGGCGGCCCCTACGCGCCCGCCCCCGCGGAGGCCCTGACCCGCGCGTGAGGCGGGCGCGCGCCCGGCGACGGCTGCCGACGCCCCTTCAGCGGAGCGGGAGGAACCGCGCAATGGACGCAGACCCCCGCCCCATTCGCACCATTTCCGCCGATTCGCGACCCGGCGCTCCGCGCCGACTGTCGACTTCCTCTCCCAGCGGCCGGACGTGAACCGACGGGCGTCAGGAGCCGTTGCGCCGCAGCTTCTCGACCTCGGCGGGCAGTTTCCTGCCAGGATCGACGGCGACGAAGATCGCATCCTCGGGCGCCGAGCCCACGGCGATGGCGACAGCCGGGTCGAGCCCCTCGACCGCGTAGGCGACGGACTCCGTCGGTTCCACGGCCTTCTCCTGCGACCCGGTGTCGTCGCAGGGCGGGAGACTGACGGTGCCGATCTTCTTCCCGACCTCGAAGTCGATGTTGGCGACATCCCCGTACGTGCGGCCTTCGTACGTCACCCTGTACGCGCAGGACGCCGATCCTCCGCCGCCATGCGCGTCCCCGCCGCCGCTCGACGACGTACAGCCGACGGCGGCCGTCGTGGCGGCGGCCGCCAGCACGAGCGTGCGTACGAGCCGGCCTCGGGTGATCGTGAAGTGGACGCTCATCGGTACGTTCCCCCTGACGGAATGCGGGCTGTCGGCGGTCCGCGGTCAGCGGCCGGTGGCCCGCAGCCGGCCGGTGGTCCCGATCGGCCGGGCTCCCCTGCCCGTGGCCGTGACTCTACAAGCAGCGAGCGGCAATCAACTCGGTTCCGGCCAGGGGTGGGAGGGGCGCACCAGCACCCGTCGACTCCGCCGCACAGCGCGGCAACCTGCAAGGCACGTACATGCTCAAATCGCACCGCTGGGTCGACGGCTCCTGCGGCTGACCTGGCGATCGCTGCCGCTGCCCCCGCCGCGCGGCGCGGTGGGGGCAGCGGGCGTGCCGCCGGGGCCCTACCCCTTCTTTCGGAACAGTGCCGTCCAGAGGAACGGTTCACCGAACGACGGGGACTCGGGCGGTTCGTCGCGCATGCGGCGCAGCTCTACCTCCGTCAGGCCGTGGTCGTGGGCGTGGTCGTGGGCTTGGTCATGGTCATGGTCATGGTCATGGTCATGGTCATGGTCGCGATCCTCGTTGTGGTCGTGGTTGGAGAAGATCCATCGCAGTGACTCCGGTGTGTAGGCCAGGCCGCCGTGCAGTCCGCCGTTCGCGGTGCCGTAGAAGTCCGCGTCGGGAAGCTCCGAACCCATGCCGCCCTCGCCCGCAGCGAAGCACGTCAGCGCGAAGTGACCGCCCGGCGCGAGGACCCGGTCCAGCAGCGCGAGGTAGCTGACGCGGCGATGCGGCGGCAGGTGGTGGAAGCAACCGGAGTCGTACACGAGGTCGTACGGGCCGCCTCGCTCCGCCAGCTCCTCCTCGGTGAGGGAGAACACGTCGGCACACCGGAAGCGCACCCCCGCACCCGAAGCCGAACCAGAACCCGAAGCGGAACCCGAACCCGCAGGCCCACCCGGCTCCCCCGAGTCCGCCAACACCCCCGCGGCCTTCGCCCGTTCCTCGGCCCAGGCGATGGCCTGCGGGGACAGGTCGATCGCGTCCACCTGCCAGCCCGACGAAGCGAGATGGACGGCGTTACGGCCCGGTCCGCAGCCCAGGTCGAGGGCGCGCCCCGGGGTGATCAGGCCCCGCTCGGCGTACTGGACGAGGTTCTCGTCCGGCTTGGGCACGAAGAACGGAACCGGCTTCTCCCGGTCCGCGTAGAAGCCGTCCCACCACTTCGCCGCGCCAGCCGTCCAGCGGTCGGCGTCCCGCGCGAACAAGCTGTCAAGAAGCCTCAGCACATCGTCGACCGTGCGCATGGTGCGGTCCATCTCGGCCCCCCTTGTCGATGGATTCTCCGGTGGTTCGACCCTAGACGGAGAAGGCATGAAAGCCCAGGTCAGGTGGGGTGAAGGGCCGGGGCGGGGACCGCGTTGGCAGGCGTCTGGCGGGCTCTCGGGTGATCGGTGAGGGTGCGGGCCGCGGGCCTGTTCCTCCGGCGTGTGCGTGCCCGCCGGAGGCCGTTACGGGGGCGCCGCGGGGCGCGTCGGAGCTGGTTTTCCGGGCCGGGGTCCGGGACCGTCGCGTACCGAGCCGGCCAGGTCAACTCGGGGACGGCAAACGGCAGTAAGCGGCAACGAGGAGGCCGGTTGCCCGCACGTCCCCTTGCTTCGAGCGCGCTCGAAGGCGTTGGCTTGGCAACCATGAAGTACACGCAACTCGGACGCACAGGACTCAAGGTCAGCCGCCTCGTCCTCGGCACGATGAACTTCGGGCCCCAGACCGACGAGGCCGACAGCCACGCCATCATGGACGCCGCGCTGGAAGCCGGCGTCAACTTCTTCGACACCGCCAACGCCTACGGTTGGGGCGCCAACAAGGGCCGGACCGAGGAGATCATCGGTTCCTGGTTCGCGAAGGGCGGCGACCGGCGGGACAAGACCGTCCTCGCCACCAAGGTCTACGCCAACATGTCGCTCGACGACTCGCCGCCCTGGCCCAACCACGACCGCCTCTCCGCCCTGAACATCCGCCGGTCCGTCGAGGCCAGCCTCAAGCGGCTGCGCACCGACCACATCGACGTCTACCAGTTCCACCACGTCGACCGGCACACCCCGTTCGAGGAGATCTGGCAGGCCGTCGACGTACTCGTGCGGCAGGGCAAGATCCTGTACGCCGGGTCGTCGAACTTCGCCGGCTGGCACATCGCGCGGGCGAACGAGACCGCGCGGCGGCTCGGGTCGTACGGGCTCGTCAGCGAGCAGTGCCTCTACAACCTCGCCGAGCGGCGCGCCGAGATGGAGGTCGTTCCGGCCGCCCAGGAGTACGGGCTCGGGGTCATCCCGTGGTCGCCGCTGCACGGCGGGCTGCTCGGCGGCGTACTGCGCAAGGAGCGCGAGGGCGGGGCGGCACGCTCCGCGTCCGGGCGTTCGGCGGACGCGCTGGCCAACACCTCGGTGCGCGCGCAGGTGCAGGCGTACGAGGACCTGCTCGACAAGCACGGCATCGAACCCGGCGAGGCGGCCCTGGCCTGGCTGCTCACCCGGCCCGGGGTCACCGGGCCGATCGTCGGGCCGCGCACGGCCGAGCAGCTGGAGTCGGCGCTGCGGGCGGTCGAGCTGGAGTTTTCGGAGGAGGTGCTGGCGTCGCTGGACGAGATCTTCCCGGGGCCGGGACCGTCCCCCGAGGCTTTCGCCTGGTAGGTACCGCGAGGTCGTCGTCCGGTGGGTGCCGCCGCTGGACGGGTCGCCGCGGGCGTCACGCGCCGCGGCGGCCCCGGCCGGCCCGTCACCCTCCGAGCGCGGCTCCGACGGCGACGACGACGAACATCAGCACGAGTACACCGGCCATGATCCGGTTTCTGCTTTTCGGGTCCACGCATCGAGCGTAACCGCCGCCGGCGCGGGCCCTTTGCGCCGCCCCGCCTCAGTGCCCCAGCGGCCAGCGGCGCAACGGCTCGTACCGCGGCTGCGCTCCGGGCACACCTGCGGTCGGCGGGTTGCTGCGTACGAGAGCAAGCTCACGCACGGTCCACGCCGTGCCCTCGAAGCCGGCGAGGACGTCGACGTACGGCCGCAGGTCGGTGTCGAAGCCGGTGCGGGTCCGGGCGACGGTCAGGTGCGCCTTGTACGCGCGGTGCTCCTCCATCGCCACCCCCGCCCGCCGCGCCGCCGCGTCCGCGCGGCCGGCGAGCAGCCGCATGGCGTCGAGGCCGCCCGCCGCCCCGGCCCACAGGGCGCGGCGGCCGAAGTGGCCGCCGCCGTGGACGCTCAGGGGGAAGGGCTCGTGGCGGGAGGCGGCGCGGGCGAGGCGTTCCTCGACGGAGGGGAGGAGTTCCCCGTCCACCTCGCCGAGGAAGGCGAGCGTGAAGTGCCAGCCGTCGTGCCCGGTCCAGCGCAGACCGTCGTGCCCGGGCAGGGTGTGCAGCCGTCTCACGGCGACGGCGAGTTCGTCGACGGCATCGGCGGGCGGCAGCACGGCCGCGAAGAGTCTCATACGACCAGTTTCCGGCACCGGTTCGACCCTCGGTGATCGGCTGCGGTCACTCCCCCACCCGAATGTGCACCTCCGCTTTCACCTGCGCAGACATCGTGCAAGCATGGCCGCATGGCTACCAGGATGCTCAGCGTGCGCATAGACAGCGACACCCTCGCCTCGGTCAAGGAGCAGGCCGCGGCCCGTGACATGTCCGTGCAGGAGTACGTCGTGTCGACGCTCCAGCGGGAGGGCTTCCACCAGCGGTACATGGCCGCCGTCAAGGAGAGCATCGACGTCTACCACGAGGTCCTCGCCGAAGCCGACGCGCGGTGGGACGCCGGCCGGCCGCGGGCCGATGCCGCCGGGGAGCGCGTGTGATCCACCCTCCGGAGCTGGCGGAGCTTCTGCACGTGGCGGAGAGCATCCCGGGAGATCCCCAGGTGGACGACTACGGGGCACTGGTCACCGCCGTGGCGCGTCCGTCGGCCTCCGTCGGCGGCATCGAGTGCTACCAGACTCTGACGGGCAAGGCCGCCGTTCTGCTCCAGACCCTCGCACTGCTGGGTCCCCTCGAACACTCGAACCTGCGCTTCGGGTGGTACGCGGCCGTCGGTTTCCTGGAGGCCAACGGCGTGCGGCTCAAGCCCGACCCTGCCAGAGCGACGGCGCTGCTCTCCCGGGTGGCTCCCGGCATGCCGGGCGTGCGCGCCCTGGCGCGCGATCTGCGCGAGTGGGCGGAGATGTGAACGACGACGGGCCCGGGCGGGTGCCCGGGCCCTGATCGTCTCTCCAGGACGTGTCACGCCACCGTCGTGAGTTCCTTCGCGCGTACCGCTTCCTCGTGCCGCGCCTTCGGGACGAACGACACGTGCCGGCGCCCCCGGCGCAGGTCCAGCTTCAGCCGCAGCCCGCCGAGGCGGGCCAGTACGACGGCCACGCCGATGCCCGCGAGCAGCGAGATGACGCCGCCCGTGGCGAAGCCCACCCGGGCGCCGTAGGTGTCGGTCACCCAGCCCAGGAGGGGCGCGCCCAGCGGCGTGCCGCCGGCGAAGACCATCATGTAGAGGCTCATGACGCGGCCCCGCATCAACGGGTCGGTGGCCATCTGGACGCTCGTGTTGGCCGTGACGTTGACCGTCAGGCCGAGCATGCCGATCGGCACCAGCAGCAGCGCGAACAGCCACAGGGACGGCGAGAACGACGCCGTGATCTGGAGCAGCCCGAAGGCCATCGCGGCGGCCACCAGCATCCGCAGCCGCGAGGAGCGGCGGCGGGCGGAGAGCAGCGCGCCCGCCAGGGAGCCGGCCGCCATCAGGATGTTGAAGAACGAGTAGAGCCCGGCTCCGCCGTGGAAGACGCCGTCGGCGAAGGCGCTCAGCCAGATCGGGAAGTTGAAGCCGAACGTGCCGACGAAGCCGACCAGGACGATCGGCCACATCAGCTCGGGGCGGCCCTTGACGTACCGCAGGCCCTCCCTCAGCTGGCCCTTGCCGCGCGGCACCCGTTCCACCTTGTGCATCTCGCTCGGGCGCATGAGCAAGAGACCGGCGATCGGCGCCAGGAAGGACAGGCCGTTGAGCATGAACGCCCAGCCGCTGCCGACGGTCGTGATCAGCACACCGGCGACGGCGGGGCCGATCAGACGGGCGGACTGGAAGTTCGCCGAGTTGAGGCTGACGGCGTTGCGCAGCTGGCCGGGGCCGACCATCTCGGACACGAACGACTGCCGTGCCGGGTTGTCGACGACCGTGACCATGCCGAGCAGGAACGCGATCAGGTACACGTGCCAGACCTGGACGTGGCCGGAGAGCGTGAGGGCGGCGAGCGCCACTCCGCACAGGCCGAGGGCGGCCTGGCTGAACAGCAGGAGGGTGCGCTTCGGGCAGCGGTCGGCGATGACGCCGCCGTACAGGCCGAAGAGCAGCATCGGCAGGAACTGGAGGGCCGTGGTGATGCCGACGGCCGCGGCCGACCCGGTGAGGTCGAGCACCAGCCAGTCCTGGGTGATGCGGGACATCCAGGTGCCGGTGTTGGACACGACGGCGCCGGTGGCGAAGAGCCGGTAGTTCCGGATCCTCAGGGACGAGAACATGCCCGTCGTCCCTCGGTGTTCCTTGGTGAGAGTCTCGTTGTGGGTGTTCGGTGCGGGGGCGGAGTCTGCTCCGGATCCCGTACTCAAAGTGGGTTCGCCTCCTTGGCGGCGCGCGGGGTCAGAGGTGTGCGAGCTTCTCCAGGACGGGGGCGGCAGCGCGCAGCTTCGCCCATTCGTCCTCGTCCAGACCCTCGGCGAGGCCGGCCAGCCAGGCGTTCCGCTTGCGGCGGCTCTCTTCGAGCATCGCCTCGGCGGTCTCGGTCTGGCTGACCACCTTCTGCCGGCGGTCGTCGGGATGAGGCTCCAGCCTGACCAGTCCCTTGGCTTCGAGCAGCGCCACGATGCGGGTCATCGAGGGCGGCTGC
Organism: Streptomyces sp. NPDC054887; assembly: GCF_053610585.1. Lineage (NCBI taxonomy): Bacteria > Bacillati > Actinomycetota > Actinomycetes > Kitasatosporales > Streptomycetaceae > Streptomyces > Streptomyces sp. NPDC054887. The sequence continues at coordinate 41,735 of NZ_JBSGYQ010000009.1, forward strand.
ACATGCTCCTTGCGGGCCAGCTCACCGGGGGTGGCCGAGCCGCAGCGGGCGAGTGTGCCGAGCACCGACATCTCGGTGGGGCTCAGCGATTCGTCGACGCGCTGATGCTTCAGGCGCCGGCCCAGCCGCATGACGGCCGAGCGCAGGGAGTTCACGGCGGCAGCGTTGCCGTCGTGCGACAGGTCAGGCATGTATTTAGCCTAACTCATTACCCACACTAAAGACCAGCGCGATGACAAGCTCACCCGTACGAGTGAGTCGACCGCGGAAAGCGACGCGCCGCCGGGGACGGGAACGTCACCCTGTCCCCCATGGGATCGACAGTGCTCAGCCTGCGGATAGACGGGGAACTGCACGACCGTCTCCGGGACCATGCCGCCAAACGCGGAATGAGCGTCCAGGACTATGTGGTCCGGACGCTCATGCGCGACGACTTCGACGAGCGCTTCAAGACGGCGGTCGACGAGACGGAGAAGTTCTACGGCCTGACGTGAGGCCGCCCTCGTGCCCGACGGGCCTGCGCGGCGTGAGGCCGCCCGCACACCCGATGGGCGTGCCCTACGTGAGCCGCAGCGCCGGCATCAGGTAGTAGAAGGCGAAGACGGCCGACACCGCGTACATGGCCACCGGCACCTCGCGCCCGCGTCCCGCGGCCAGGCGCAGCACGCAGAAGGCGACGAAGCCGATGCCGATGCCGTTCGTGATCGAGTACGTGAACGGCATCATCACCATCGTCAGGAACGCCGGGATCGCGAGCGTGTAGTCGCTCCAGTCGATGTCCTTGACCGAGCCCGACAGGATGAGGAAGCCGACGGCGACCAGGGCCGGCGTGGCGGCCTGCGACGGCACCATCGTGACCAGCGGCGTGAGGAACAGGCCCACGGCGAACAGACCGCCCGTGACGACGTTCGCCAGGCCCGTGCGCGCGCCCTCGCCGACTCCGGCGGTGGACTCCACGAAGCAGGTGGTGGCGGAGCTGGAGCTGGCGCCACCGGCGGCGACGGCGATGCCGTCGATGAGCAGCACCTTGTTGACGCCGGGGAGGTTGCCCTTCTCGTCCAGCAGCTTGGCCTCGTCGCTGACGCCGAGGATCGTGCCCATCGCGTCGAAGAAGCACGACAGCAGCACGGTGAAGACGAAGAGGACGCCGGTGAGCAGGCCGACCTTCTCGAAGCCGCCGAACAGGCTGACCTGGCCGACCAGACCGAAGTCGGGCGAGGCGACCGGGTTGCCGGGCCACTCGGGCGTGGTCAGCCCCCAGCCGCCGGCCGGGATGTCGGCCACGGCGTTGATCACCAGGGAGACGACGGTCATCACGACGATCGAGATGAGGATGGCACCCGGCACCTTGCGGACGATCAGCGCCAGCGTCAGCAGCACGCCGAGGACGAAGACCAGCACCGGCCAGCCGTTGAGGTGGCCGGTGGCCCCGAGCTGGAGCGGGACGGTGGTGTGCGCGGCGTCCGGGATGCGGGAGACGAAGCCGGAGTCGACCAGGCCGATCAGCATGATGAAGAGGCCGATGCCGATCGCGATGCCCTTGCGCAGGCTGTTCGGCACCGCGCTCATCACGCGCTCCCGGAGTCCGGTCGCCACGAGCAGCATGACGACGAAGCCGGCGAGTACGACCATGCCCATCGCGTCGGCCCAGCTCATGCGGGGTGCGAGCTGGAGGGCCACGACGGTGTTGACGCCGAGGCCGGCCGCGAGCGCGATCGGTACGTTGCCGATGACACCCATCAGCAGCGTGGAGAACGCGGCCGTCAGCACGGTGGCGGTGACCAGCTGGCCGCCGTCGAGCTGGTGCCCGTACATGTCCTTGGCGCTGCCGAGGATGATCGGGTTCAGCACGATGATGTAGGCCATCGCGAAGAAGGTGGCGAGACCGCCCCGGATCTCGCGGGCGACGGTGGAGCCCCGCTCGGAGATCTTGAAGAAGCGGTCGAGACCGCTCCGCTGCTCCGAGGGGGACGGCGGCTGCTTGTCGTCGACCGGAGCCGTGACCGAGGGGGACATGCGTGACCTCATGCGGAAGAAGGGAAGCTCAGGAAGTGAACCGGAAGCGGTCGACCTTGGATGTTCAGCCGAACAAAACCGGTCAGACCAAAGCCGTTTCAGTATGAATACATAAGGGAAAGATCGCTATCTCCGCGCGTAGACCCCTGCGCCCACTGGCCCGCGCCGGGGCCGCCGCGGGCGCGTACGCCCCGCCTACACTGTTCCCATGGCGAAGTGGACCCCCAAGCACGAGGCACCCGAGCCCCTTGAGGGGCCCGTCGTCGCCACCATCGTCGGCGGCACGATCCTGTGGTTCGCCCTCTTCCTCGTGCAGGTCCCGTTCTACGGCTGGTTCGACGACCGGGGCTGGGCGGGATGGGTCTGGACCTGCCTGGCCGGCGGCGGACTCGGCCTGATCGGCATCTGGTACGTACGGGGGCGCGACGCGGCGATCAAGCGCGCGCAGGCCGCGCAGGCCACCGGAACGGCGGACACGGCAGAAGCGGCAGAGACGCCAGGCCCCACAGGACCGGCCGACGCCGGGCCCGACCCCCGCTGACGCCCCCGACGGCCCCCACCGGAGGCCGGGCACACTCCCCGGGCACACCCCCACCGGAAGTCGGGGAAGCCGTACGACCGAAGGACGGTGCCCGCCGTCCCGCCGTCCTCCCCCGGTCCCGTCTGCCGCCACTCGACGGGTCAACCGGCACATCCGGTCGTACCGTCGGAACCATGACGCAGCGGGCAGAGATCGACACGCACGGGACCGTCGCGGGGCCCGGGCCCACCGGGCTCACCGCGGCCGAGGTCGCCGAACGGGTCGCCCGGGGCGAGGTCAACGACGTACCGGTGCGCAGCTCGCGCTCGGCCGTCGAGATCGTCCGGTCCAACGTCTTCACCCGTTTCAACGCGATCATCGGCGTGCTGTGGGTGATCATGCTCTTCGTCGCGCCGATCCAGGACAGCCTCTTCGGCTTCGTGATCGTCGCCAACACCGCCATCGGCATCGTCCAGGAGCTGCGCGCCAAGAAGACCCTGGACAACCTCGCCGTCATCGGCGAGGCGAGACCCAAGGTCCGCCGGGACGGCGTCTCCGCCGAGGTGACGACCTCGGAGATCGTCCTCGGCGACCTGGTGGAGCTCGGTCCCGGCGACAAGGCCGTCGTCGACGGCGAGGTGGTCGAGGCCGACGGCCTGGAGGTCGACGAGTCCCTGCTGACCGGTGAGGCGGACCCGGTGCTCAAGCAGCCGGGCGACCAGGTGATGTCGGGCAGCTTCGTCGTCGCGGGCGGCGGCGCGTTCACCGCGACCAAGGTCGGCCGCGAGGCGTACGCCACCCAGCTCGCGGAGGAGGCGTCCCGCTTCACGCTCGTCCACTCCGAGCTGCGCAACGGCATCAACCAGATCCTCAAGTTCGTGACCTGGCTGATGATCCCGACCTCGATCGGCCTGGTCGTCAGCCAGCTCGTCGTCAAGGAGAACGAGCTCAGGAACTCCGTCGCGCGGACGGTCGGCGGCATCGTCCCGATGATCCCCGAGGGCCTGGTGCTGCTCACCTCGGTCGCCTTCGCGGTCGGCGTGGTCCGCCTCGGCCGCAAGCAGTGCCTGGTGCAGGAGCTGCCCGCGATCGAGGGCCTCGCCCGGGTCGACGTGGTCTGCCTGGACAAGACGGGCACGCTCACCGAGGGCGGCATGGACGTCACCGAGGTGCGGGCGCTGGACGGCTCCGGCGCCGACGAGGCGTACGTGCACACCGTGCTCGGCGCCCTGGGCGAGTCCGATCCACGGCCGAACGCCAGCCTCCTGGCGATTCGCGGCGCCTACCCGGACGACGGCTCCTGGCGCTGTACGGGGTCCCTGCCCTTCTCGTCCGCCCGCAAGTACAGCGGGGCGAGCTTCACCGAGGGCGACGGAGGCAGCAGTTCGTGGCTGCTCGGCGCCCCCGACGTGCTGCTGCCGGAGAACGACCCGTACCTCGACGAGATCGACCTGCTCAACCAGCAGGGCCTGCGGGTGCTGCTCCTCACCCGCGTCGAAGGGGCGCTCGACGACCCGGCGGTCAGGGACGGTTCGCACGCGACCGCCCTGGTGGTCCTGGAGCAGCGGCTGCGCCCCGACGCCGCCGACACCCTCCAGTACTTCGCCGACCAGGACGTCGCCACGAAGGTGATCTCCGGCGACAACGCGGTGTCGGTGGGCGCGGTGGCGGACAAGCTGGACATGCCGGGCGCGGCGAACACCGTCGACGCCCGCAACCTGCCCGCCGAGCGCGCCCGGATGGCGCAGGCACTGGACGAGAACGCGGTCTTCGGCCGGGTCACCCCGCAGCAGAAGCGCGAGATGGTCGCGGCGCTCCAGTCGAACGGCCACACGGTCGCGATGACGGGCGACGGCGTCAACGACGTGCTGGCGCTGAAGGACGCCGACATCGGGGTCGCGATGGGTTCCGGCTCGGAGGCGACCCGCGCGGTCGCCCAGATCGTGCTGCTGAACAACAGCTTCGCGACGCTGCCCTCGGTGGTGGCCGAGGGGCGCCGGGTCATCGGCAACATCACACGGGTCGCGACGCTCTTCCTGACGAAGACGGTCTACTCGGTGCTGCTGGCGATCCTGGTGGTCTGCTCGCAGGTCGAGTACCCGTTCCTGCCCCGCCACCTGACGCTGCTGTCGACCCTGACGATCGGCGTCCCGGCGTTCTTCCTGGCGCTGGCGCCCAACAAGGAACGGGCCCAGCCGCACTTCGTCCGCCGGGTGATGCGGTACTCGATCCCCAGCGGCGTCATCGCCGCGTGCGCGACCTTCTGCACGTACCTGCTCGCCCGCTCCCACTACTCGGGTCCGGACGCCCTGTCCGCCGAGACGAGCGTGGCGACGCTGACGCTCTTCCTGGTGTCGATCTGGGTACTGGCGATCATCGCCCGCCCGTACACCTGGTGGCGCCTCGGCCTGGTGGCCGCGATGAGCCTGTGCTTCGTGGTCGTGCTCGTGGTGCCGTGGCTCCAGGACTTCTTCGCGCTGCGCCTGGTCGGTACGACGATGCCGTGGTTGGCGGTGGGCGTCTCGGCGGTGGCGGCGGCCGCCCTGGAGCTGGTGTGGCGCTGGGTCGGCCGCCGCTTCTCCGGCTCAGCCGGAGGAGTCGCCCACGAGGGCGGTCAGCGCACGTCGACGTAGTCGCCGGTCGCGGTGACGGCCGCGGTGGTGGACGAGCCCGCGAACGTGTAGCGGAAGTAGCCGTCGACCGTGGCCGTGGTGGTGGCCGAGAGGTTGCCGGTGCTGCCCGACGTCACCGTCTTGACCGTGGTGTACGTGGTGCCGGTCTTCTTGCGGAACTGGAGCTGGACCTTCTGGTTCGAGTAACCGGCGTAACGGAGTTCGTCCCAGTTGGCGCGCGACAGCTTGCCCTTGACGGTGACGGTCTTGCCCTTGCGGACCGGCTCCGGGGAGGCGTCGGTCGTCAGCTTGCCGGCGCGCAGGATCTTGAAGGTGGCGGCGGTGGCGTTGGTGACGGAGTCGCCGTCGGCGCCGATGCCCACGGTCCAGAGCTTCCAGGTGCCGGCGATGTCGTTCCTCAGGAGCAGCGGGTCGACCTCGAAGGTGTACTTGCACTTCGTGGTGGTCGCGTTGACCTCGGTGCAGGTGCCCGTCTGGCTGTCCGCGCCGATGAAGCCCTTGGCGTTCTCGAAGTCGCTGCCCGCGCCGTTCCACAGGGCGGCGTGGATCTCGTAGATGCCGTCGGGGTCGGTAGCGGTGACCTCGGCGGTGACGGTCTTCACCGCGGTGGTGCCGACGGTCAGGTTCTTGCCGCCGTTGACGACAGCCTTGGTGATCTTGGTGTCGCCCGCGGCGGCCTTGACGTCCGGCTGGGCGGCGAGGGCCGCCGAGAGGCCGGCCGGCCTCGGGCTGTGGTCGGCCTGGGCGGCCGGTACGGCGAGGGCGGAGAGGGCCAGGGCGCCAGAAACGGCGGCCACGGTGGTGCGTATGCGCATGTGGTGATGTCCCCATTGGGTGAGAGTCGGTACGTGCCCCGCCGCGTTTTCCCCCCGGCGGGGCCCGTGCTGTGGTGGTACGGGTGGAGCGAACGCCGCCTAGCGCACGTCGACGTGGTCGCCCGCCGCGGTGGCCGCGGGGGTGGTGGACGTGCCGGCGAAGGCGTAGCGCCAGTAGCCGTCGGAGGCCGCCGTGGCGGTCGCCTTCAGCGCACCGGAGCCGTTGGACGTCACCGTCTTGACGGTGGAGTACGTGGTGGTGCCGGCCTTGCGGAACTGGAGCTTCACCGGCTGGCCGGTGTAGCCCGCGTACGTGTACGTCTCCCAGTTGGCGCGGGCCAGCTTGCCGGTGATCGTGATCGTGCCGCCCTTGGCGACCGGCTCGGGCGCGGCGTTGACCGAAAGGGTCGACTGGCGCTGGAGCTTGAAGGAGGCCGCCTGCTGCCTCCAGACGTGGTCGCCGTCTGCGGCGTCCACCCAGGCGTCGACGTACCAGGTGCCGGCCTTGTCGTTGGCGTACGCGAGGTCGGCACGGGGGTCGACCGAGAAGGTGCCGGTGCAGGTGTTGTCCAGGCAGTCCACGTCGGTGGGCTCCAGGGACCCGAAGCCGGGGCCGTTCAGGGTGAGGTCGGCGCCGATGACGCCCGAGTCGTCCGTGGCCGTGACGGCGACGGTGAAGGTCCTGACCTCGGTGGTGCCGATGACGACGTTCTTGCCGCCGTTGACGACCACCTCGGTGAGGGCGGTGTCGCCGTGACCACCGTCCGCCAGGGCGGACGGGACGGCGAGGGCCGACAGGGCCAGGGCGCCGGAGACGGCGGCCGCAGTGGCACGAAAGCGCATGTTTTCCCCATGGTCGACCCACCTCCCGCCGCGTGTTCCCCCCGGCCGGGAAGGTGAGGTGTTGAGCGAAGCCCCGTGAAGTGGTCCTGGTACGGCGACGCCGCCACCGCCCCGGATCCTGTGTGGTTCCGGGGCGGCGGCCGGTCGCCCGGCCGGTCGGGCGGTCAGCCCGTCAGCCGGTCGGGCGCCCGTGTGCGGCGCCCGGTGTCAGTGCTCGGTGCTCGCGTCAGCGGACGTCGACGTAGTCACCGGCCGCGGAGACCGCGGGGGTGGTCGACGTACCCGCGAACGAGTAGCGGAAGTAGCCGTCGGAGGCCGCGGTGACGGTCGACTTCAGGCTGCCCGTGCTGCTCGACGTGACCGTCTTCAGCGTGGTGTACGTGCTGGTGCCGGCCTTGCGGAACTGGAGCTTCACCGGCTGGCCGGTGTAGCCCGCGTACGTGTAGGTCTCCCAGTTGGCGCGGGACAGCTTGCCCGTGACCGTGATGGTCTTGCCCTTGACGACCGGCTCCGGCGAGGCGTTGACCGTCAGCTTGGAGAACCGCTGGACGCGGTGCGTCTTGTACGCGTCCTTCCAGATGTAGTCGGCGTCGTTGCCCTCTGCCGCGGCCTCGACCTTCCAGGTGCCCGCGAGCGAGTTCATGTACAGGTCGAGCTGCGGGTCGATCGTGATCGTGAGCTTGCACGTCGACGTCGTGGCGTTGACCGCCGTGCAGGTGGCGGTTTCCTCGTTCGGGATGAGGTAGCCGTCGACGTTGTCGGCGGTGCCGTGCCAGAGCGCGACGAACGCGTCGTTGATGCCGGACGCGTCGGTCGCCGTCACGGAGACGGTGATCGTCTTGGGGTTCGTGGTGCCCAGGACGATGTCCTTGCCGCCGTTGACGACGACGTTGGTGATCTTGGTGTCGCCGACGACGTCGTCAGCGGGAGCCTGCCCGGCGAAGGCCGCGAGGCGGCCGGGCTTCGGAGCGTCCACGGCCGTGGCGGCCGGGGCGACGAGAGCGGACAGAGCCAGGGCGCCGGTGACGGCGGCCACGGTGGCACGTATGCGCATGTATGTATGTCCCCACAGGTATGCGACCCCGCCGCTTTTTCCCCCCGGCGGGATCTTTGAGTGTCGAACGAAGTGTAAGGAGGGGGCGGAGAGTTCGTAAACACGAAATCAGTCGAACCAGCGGTCCCGTTCGAGTTCGTCCGTCCGCGACGGGTCCTCGATGAGCGCCGCCACCTCGAACCGGCGCGGCCACTGACCCGCCGACCAGGCAAGACCCGCCGCCACGCCCTCCAGCGTGGCCGCGTGGACGACTCCGTCGGGCGTGCGGCGCCAATCCAGCTCGACCCCGCCCGCCAGCAGTTCCTCGTGTTCGAAGTACGACGACGGTGTACCGGCACCGAGCAGGATGCGCACCGCTTCCGGCACCTCCCGCTCCACGCCTTCCGACGTCACCTCCGCCTCGGCCGACTCGCTCAGCCGGCGGACCTGGAGCAGGTCGGCCAGGTCGGCGGCGCGCGAAGGGGCGACCGGCAGCAGGGGCAGCCCCGAGGTGAGCGGGAGCAGGTCGGGGGCGTCCGCGACCACCGCGTCCGCCGCGTCGACCACCCGCACCTCGCCGTCCACCACCGCGCGCAACTCGTCCGGCAGCGTCACCTGTTCGGGGTCGAGGTCGGCCAGGGCGCCGTACAGCGCGTGCAGTTGGGCGGCGGTGACCGTGCGGTCCGGGTCCGCGAGGCGGCCGAGGAGTTCGGCCGCGCCGCCCGGCTCGTCCAGCAGCGCCGCCACGGAGGTCCGTACGCCGAGCGCCCTCAGCACCTGCTCGTCGTCGAAGCCGGTGGCGTCCGCCGAGGTGTAGAGCCCGTCCAGGAGCGGATCGCCGCCCGCCGACCGCAGGCCGGCCGGACGCCGCCCGTCGAGCACCGGGTGGTCGCGCAGCCACCACGCGGTGTACGGGCGTACGGACTGCGTCGTCCCGTCCGGCAGCAGGACCCGTACGGGCTGCGTCAGCGCGTCCCGCAGCGGCGGCTGCGCGAGCAGCGCGAGGGCCTGCGGCCACTTGTCGTCGTCGACGAGGTCCAGGTCCCGTACGGCGACGATCTCGGTGGCCACCGGCGGCACGGAGGTCTCCGGCAGCTGGTCGAGGATGTCCTCGCACCACACGTCGACGGCGTCCAGCAGACCGGCGTCGTCGGGCTCGGCGAAGTCGCCGTCCCGTGGCTCGAATTCGTCCGGGTCGAGCACGATGTCGGTGGTGCGCACGAGCGCGAAGCCGGCCAGCACGCCGCAGGCCGTGAGCGGCTGCTCGCCCCAGCGGTCGGCCAGTTCGGCGTCGCACAGGGCGAGTTCGCCCTCGCGCATGATCCGGGCGAACGGGCTGCCGGGCAGCACGAGTTCACCGGCGGGCGACAGTTCGCCGTCCTCGTCGGGCAGCGCCAGCGCGCCGAGCCACGGCTCGTCCCCGGGCGACAGGTCGGCGTCCCGTACGAGCGCCAGCACGGTCTCCGCGAGTTCGTCGGCGTCCGGGGCGTCCTCGTCCCAGATCTGGCCGCCCTCGTCGAGGGAGGCGGCGACGGCGGCCCGCACCTGCGGGGTGGTGAGGACGGCGCGGGGGGTGGCGGGGAGCGCGCCGAGCTTCTCCAGGAGGGGGTGGGTGGCGTCCGGGTGGGCGACCTTGAGGCCGAGGCGGGCGAGCTGCTCGGGGGCGGCGGTGTCCGGTTCGGCGCCGGTCAGCGGCAGCAGCACCTGCCGGGGGCCGATGACCGTACGGCCACTGGCCAGCGGCACCGGCAGGCCGGACAGGCGGTCCGGGTCGACGCCGGCCAGCGACTCGTACAGCCGCCGCCACCACGACGGCTCGCGCTCGACGCCCGCGAGGCGCTCGATGGCGTCACCCAGCGGCAGCCGGCCGACGCCCAGGGTGCGCAGCTCGGCCCGGCGTTCCAGACCGGCGGGGAGCAGCGTCGGCAGCACCTCGGCCATGACGCGCACGGTGTCGGCGCCCGCTCCCTCGACGACCTCCGCCTCGAAGGGGCGCAGCGCGGTCAGTTCCTCGGACGGCGCGGCCGGTGCGAGGAACGCGACGCGGGGCAGCCGGGCGATGACGGCGGCGCGCAGGGCGCCGTCCAGCTCGCCCCTGCCGAGCGGGCCGGGGACCAGGTCGACCGTGCCGGTCGACACCGGCTCCCAGTCGCCGAGCAGTTCGGCGTACGCGTCGGCCGCGCGCTCCACGAGGAAGTCGGTCAGCGGTCCCGGCGCGGGGTGGCGGCGGGTGGTGTCCAGGGGCAGCGAGGCGATGAGGAGCGCCGGTACGCCGAGCGGTTCGTCGGTCGGGGTCGGGGCGTGCACGACGGGCGCGGTGGCGGGCCGCTGCGGCGCTCCTTCGCCGTCCACGGGGACGGCCCAGGTGACGGCCCAGTGGGGGCGCAGACGCTCTTCGACGGGCCGGTCGGCGAGGAGTTCGGGCCGCAGGGCGCCGGAGCGGGTGACGGTGCGCCAGCGGGTGGTGCGGGTGGCGCCCCGGGCGGTGTCGTCGACGTGGACGTAGGCGTCCCGCTCGGCGCGCGTGAGCGTACGGGTGGTGCCGTCCGGGGTTTCGACGACGATCTCGGCGAGGCCGGGAAGCGTCAGCAGCAACGCGTCGTCGATGGCGTCGAGGAGGTGCTGGACGAGGTCCACGGCGCCGCCGTCGCGCAGCGGAAGGACCACGACGGTGTCGTAGCCGTCGGGGGCCGATCCCTCGGCGGGGAGCGGCAGGCGCAGCAGCGGTACGTGGCCGTCGCGGCGGCGCAGTTCCTCTCCGAGCCCCGGGGCGGCCTGGGCGGCGTCCACGGCCAGTTCCCTGGCCTCCGCCAGGGACCAGCGGACGCCGCCGTGCCGGCCGAGGACGGCGGGCTCGTCGCTGACGGCGAGCACGGCCGCGAACCCGACGCCGAAGCGGCCGACCGCGTTGTCGGTGTCCTCGCGCTTGGCCGACGCCCGCAGGGTGCTGAGCGATTCGACGCCGGCGGCGTCGAGCGGCGCGCCGGTGTTGGCGGCGGCGAGGATGGCGGGCGCGTCGGCGGTGGCGGCGTGCAGGGTCAGGCGCAGCCGGCCGGTCACGCCGGCGCGGGCGGCGGCGTCGGCGGCGTTCTGGGCCAGCTCGACGACGAGGCGGTCGCGGTAGCCGCCGAGGGCCAGGTCCTCCTCGGCGTTGGCGTCCTCACGGAAGCGGGCGGGACTCGCGCTCCAGGCGTCGAGCACCCCGCGTCGCAGCCGCGCCGTCCCGAAGGGGTCGGCCTCGTCGGTGGCCCTGACGCTCACGCTGGTCTCCGCTCGTCCTGAGGTACGGATGGCTGGTCGTGCCTGATCTTCATGTGACGCCTACCCGCGTGTCCGGGGCCCAAGTATCCCGCGCGAACGCCCCCGGCGGCGGTCACCGGGTGGCCGTGCCGGGCCGGCGGCGACGGGAGGCCGCCCTTCCGTCGGCGGACGGGAGGAGGCCGGAGGCCCTGACGGCGCCACGGCCGTGCCGGCGCGCGCCGGACCGGCCGCCGGCCCCGTGAAGCCCCCCGTCGTGCGGGGAGGGGTGCGGAGCCGGCCGGGCGGGTCAGGAGTGACCCAGGTCCTCCGACGGGTCCGGTACGGCCGGGACCGAGCCGCCCTCCGGGTCCGGGCGGAGCGGGAACGCGTCCGTGGCCATCGAGTCCAGCACCGGCGGCGCGGGGCGCATCGGCTTCGGCATGACCGCCGCCTCCGAGTGCCCGCCGCAGCCGTAGGCGAGCGAGACGACCCGACCGTCGGCGGGCGAGTACTCGTTCGCGCAGACGCCGAACGCCTGCCGCAGCGATCCGGTCAGCGGCACCAGGAAGGCGCACGACACGCAGGTCGCCGGCGCGGCCTGGGCCATCGGGGTCTTCGCGCCGTACGCCTCGTCCCAGCGGTCCGCCGCGATGTGCAGCCCGTAGCGGGACAGGACGCGCGCCCGCCGCATCCCGAGCTCCTCGGCGACCGCCGCGATCGACCCGCGCGAGGGGACCAGCGGCAGCGTCGCCGGCGCTCCGCCCGCGACCTCGGCGTCCTCCGCCTCGACGAGCTCCGCCATCTCCTCGGAGACGGCCGAGTCCGGCGGCGGGACGTCCGCGCCGGTGTAGCCCGGCTCCAGGCGCAGGTCGTCGGCCTCGGTGGGGAGCAGGTCGCCCGGCCCCATGTCCCCGGGGCGCAGCCGCTCGCTCCACGGCACCCACTCCGGCGCCAGCAGCGAGTCCGGCCCCGGCAGGAGCACGGTCTCGTTGAGGGTGACCAGCTTGGCCCGCGAGGCGCGGGTGACCGTCACCGCCCAGCGCCAGCCCCGGTAACCGGGTTCCTTGCATTCGAAGAGGTGGGTGACGACCCGGTCACCCTCGGCGAAGAGGGAGACATGCTCGCCGACCACCCCGGGAAAGGCGGCCTCCTCGGCCGCCGCCCGGGCAAGGTCTACCGCCTCGGCGCACAGGCGGTCAGGGGTTCGGCTTCGCGTCGTCGCAGCACTCACAGGTCTCGCTTCTCTCCTACGCCGTCTCACGGGTGCGCCAACGGATGCCCGTACGAGGTACGAGATACGAGGTGCGAGCTGCGGGCGGAGCGGACCGAAGGGCCGCGTCGACGTCCGCGCCTCGCCCGACCGTCTCGGTCTCGGGCGCACTTTCCACCACCCATTCTGCGGGATGACGGAGAGGCGCGCGGCCGAGGACAACCGCCGGTGGCGCGCTACGCACGCTACCCCCTTCACCGCCCCCGGCCCACCTGCACGCCCGTCTTTGCGGCCGGAAGGCCCGACAGATCCGGTGGAGATCCGGTACGGGACCGGCGTCGGAGCGGGCGGGGAACGGCGGCGGAACAGGGACGGAACGGGCCCGGACGCGTCGCGGTGGCGGTGATGCGTCCGGAATGCCCGGAGTGATGGTCCGTCCGCGTCGCCCGCCATGTTTCACGTTCGACCCGGGGAGGGTTGGGGCACTATGGCGGGGTGGCTGCCGCAAAGTCGTCCGACGGATCCGGTCCACTCAGCAGGAGGGCCCGGGCGATCGGCCGTGCCCTCCACCTGCCCTTCTCCGGTACGGCGAAGGGCATTCGGCGCGCCACGCACGCGCACGGCGCGGGCGAGTCGGGCCTCGGCAAGCTGATCGAGCTGCATGCCGTGAACGGCGCGGGCGACGTGATGGTCACGGTCGCCCTCGCCTCCACCGTGTTCTTCTCCGTCCCGACGGACGAGGCGCGCGGCCGGGTGGCCCTGTACCTGGCCGTCACCATGGCGCCCTTCACCCTGCTGGCCCCGGTGATCGGGCCGCTCCTGGACCGGATCCCGCACGGCCGCAGGGCCGCGATGGCCGGCGCGATGCTGGCCCGCGCGCTGCTCGCCCTGGCGATGTCGGGCGCGGTGGCGACGGGCGGCCTGGAGCTCTATCCGGCGGCACTTGGCGTACTGGTGTCCTCGAAGGCGTACGGCGTCGTACGGAGCGCCGTCGTCCCGCGCCTGCTCCCGCCCGGTTTCTCCCTGGTGAAGGCGAACTCGCGGGTGACGCTGGCCGGCCTGCTGGCGACGGGCGCCGCCGCGCCCATCGGGGTGGGACTCCAGCAGCTCGGTCCTGCGTGGCCGCTGTACGGGGCGTTCGTGCTGTTCGTCGCCGGTACGGTCCTGGCCTTCTCCATGCCGCACAAGGTCGACTCCGCCAAGGGCGAGCGGAAGGCCATGCTGCTGGAACACGGCCACGGGCACCTCGGGCACGAGCGCGCGAACGGCAGGGCGCCGCGCCGCCCCGGCCTGCGGACCGTCGGCCCTTCCGTACTGCACGGCCTCCAGGCCAACGCGGCGCATCGCGCGCTCTCCGGATTCCTGATCTTCTTCCTGGCGTTCCTCATCCGCGAGCATCCGCTCTCCGGGCAGAGCGCGGCCGTGTCGCTCGCGGTCGTGGGCATCTCGGCCGGGGTGGGCAACGCCTGCGGGACGGCCATCGGGGCCCTGCTCAAGTCCCGGGGCCCCGAGCTGATCATCGCGACGGTCCTGCTGCTGACGCTGGGCGTGGCCGTCTGCGCGGCGGTGTTCTTCGGCGGGCTCATGGTGGCGGTGCTCGGCGCGACGGCCGGACTGTGCCAGGCGCTGGCCAAGCTGTCGCTGGACGCGCTGATCCAGCGGGACGTGCCCGAAGAGGTGCGGACGTCGGCGTTCGCGCGGTCCGAGACGCTGCTCCAGATGGCCTGGGTGGTGGGCGGCGCCATCGGGATCGCGCTGCCGCTGAACGGCGCGCTCGGCATGTCGGTCGCCGCGGGGCTTCTCGCGACGGGCGCGGCCCTTTCCGTACGGGGCCTCCTGGGGGCGGCCCGGCGCGGCACGCCGCACCCCCGCGTCGCGTGAGGAGGAGCGGGCGATAGCCTTCGCCCCATGACCGTTGCGCTCCCCTCTGGTAAGGCCCGCCGCACCGCCACCGTGATCGGTGCCGTGTCGGCCGGACTCCTCGTCCTGTCCGCCTGCGACAAGCCGACGCCGCTCGCGACCGTGACGGTCGGCACGAACTCGGTGAACACCGAGGCCGCCTGCTACAACGACGGCTCCGCGATCAAGGAGTCCCTGCTCCAGGGCTGCCTGAACAAGAAGGCCGAGAAGACCGTCAAGGTCTCCATGGACGACAAGGTCCGCTTCGGCGTCGACCCCGAGATCGCGGACAAGGGCTGGACGCTCTTCATCAACGGCCAGCAGGCCGAGCAGGAGCCGTTCAAGAAGACGTACCGGACCATCCCGGGCAGCGCCTTCTTCGCCCAGCAGCAGCAACAGCAGCCGGGCGCGCCGAGCCCCGACGAGGCGCAGGTCAGCGTCGTCGAGACGAAGGGCAAGAAGCTCACCGGCATCTGGCACTTCAAGCTGGAGAAGACCTCCTGACGATGCGCGTACTGGTCGTGACCGCGGTTCCCGCCGAGCGGGACGCGGTCACGCGCGCGTGGGAGACCCTTCCCGGCCCGGTGGACGTGGACGTCGTCGCCGCCGGGGTCGGACCGGCCGCCGCTGCCGCCACAGCCGCCACCGCGCTGGCGTCGGCCTCCGCGACACGCCCGTACGCGCTGGTGATCTCCACCGGGATCGGCGGCGGGTTCGAGCGGGTGGCCCCGCTCGGCTCCCTCGTCGTCGCGGACGCGATCGTCGCCGCCGATCTGGGCGCCGAGACGCCCGACGGCTACCTCCCGGTGACCGCCCTCGGTTTCGGCACGGTGGAGCACCTGCCGCCCCCCGCTCTCGTACGCGCCGTGGCCGGCGCGACGGGCGCGGCCAGGGGCACCGTGCTGACCGTCTCCACCGTGACCGGGTCCGCCGCCCGCGCCGCCGAGCTGCGCGCCCGGCACCCGTACGCCGCCGCCGAGGCGATGGAGGGGTTCGGGGTCGCGGAGGCCGCCGCGCGGCACGGGGTGCCGGTGCTGGAGATCCGCGCGGTGTCGAACGCCGTGGGGCCGCGCGACCGGGCGGCCTGGCGCATCGGGGAGGCGCTGGAGGCGCTCACCGAGGCGTTCGGGAAGCTCGTGCCCGTACTGGAGGGTTGGGATGGAAATGACCGCTGAGACGCTGCAGATCGCCTACTCGCCCTGCCCCAACGACACCTTCGTCTTCGACGCCTGGGCGCACGGCCGCGTGCCGGGCGCGCCCCCGCTCGACGTGACGTTCGCGGACATCGACGTCACCAATGGGATGGCTGAGCGCGGGGAGTTCGACGTGCTCAAGGTCTCGTACGCCGTGCTGCCGTGGGTCCTCGGGGAGTACGCGCTGCTGCCGTGCGGCGGGGCCCTCGGCCGGGGCTGCGGACCGCTGGTGCTCACGCGCGAGCCGGGGCTCGACCTCACCGGCAGGCGGGTGGCCGTACCGAGCGAGCGCTCGACCGCGTACCTGCTGTTCCGGCTGTGGGCGGCGGACGTCGTGCCGGCCGGGGTCGGCGAGATCGTCGTCATGCCGTTCCACGAGATCATGCCCGCGGTGCGCGACGGCAGGGTCGACGCGGGGCTCGTCATCCACGAGGCGCGCTTCACCTATCAGGACTACGGGCTGCACTCCCTCGCCGACATGGGCGAGCACTGGGAGGACACGACCGGCCTGCCGATCCCGCTGGGCGCGATCATCGCCAAGCGCTCGCTGGGCCCGCAGCGGCTGCGGCAGCTCGCGGACGCGGCCCGCACGTCGGTGCGGATGGCATGGGACGACCCGCTGGTGTCGCGGCCGTACGTACGGGAGCACGCCCAGGAGATGGACCCGGCGGTGGCGGACCAGCACATCGGGCTCTACGTGAACGAGTTCACCGCCGACCTGGGCGAGAGCGGCTACGCGGCGGTGCGCGGGCTGCTCACACGTGCGGCTGCCGAGGGACTCGTTCCGCCCCTCGGCAGCGACGCGCTCGCGTTCGTCTAGGCCGCTCCGGGCGGCCGGCCCCTACACGTCCAGTTGGTCGGCCACCGCGCGCAGCAGGCCCGCGATCTTCGCGCCGGCCGCCTTCTCGGGGTAGCGGCCGCGCTCCAGGGCCGGGGTGATGTTCTCCAGGAGCGTCGTCAGGTCCTGAACGATCGACGCCAGTTCGTCGGGCTTGCGGCGCTGCGCGGCGGCGACGGACGGGGTCGGGTCGAGGATCGTCACGGTGAGCGCCTGGTCGCCGCGCTGGCCTGCCACGACGCCGAACTCGACGCGCTGGCCGGGCTTCAGGGCGTCGACTCCGGCAGGGAGCACCGACGAGTGAACGAAGACGTCGCCGCCGTCGTCGCGGGAGAGGAAGCCGAAGCCCTTCTCGCTGTTGAACCACTTGACCTTGCCGGTAGGCACCGTCTGTCCTCGTCCTCGTACTCGTCGGATCCCCGGCATGTTCCGCTCAAGCGTTCGGCCGGGGAAAACGGCTCTGGATAGCACTACAGCGGGTCTTCGGACCCGCCACCACCAAGGCTAATGGTCCAGGGGCTGGTGACAAGACGTCGCCGGGCTGTTCCTCCGGGCAGGGAACTACCCTGGCCCGGTGATGACTGAAACCCAATCGGCCGAGCCCGGCGCCGGTGACCGGCTGGTACGCGCCGGCGCGATCGTCTTCTTCGCCGGCGCGCTGGCCACACTGGTCACTGTGGCCCCGCTCTTCCTCGGTACGGAACCCTTCCCGCCGGTCGCCTACGCCGTGTGCATGCTGATGGGCGTCGGCTTCCTGATCGCCGCGGCCGGCGTGCTCCGGTCGATCGCCGCGCAGCGCCGTCAGGCGCGCTCGGCGGCGGCCTCCCGGTAGGAGGCCAGCCAGGCCGGGAAGGCCGTGAGGTCGTCCAGGACGACGTCGGCACCGGCTTCCCGCAGCTCAGCGGCGTCGCAGGGCCCTGTCGGCACGGCCACGGACAGGGCGCCCGCCGCCTTGGCGCCGCGTACGTCGCCGAGGTGGTCGCCGACGTACACCGACGCGCCGTGCTCGCGCAGCGCCTCCGCCTTGGCCTCCGCCCACAGCCAGCCGATGACCGCGTCCGGCTCGATGCCCAGGTGCGCGAGGTGCAGCTTGGCGTTCGGCTCGTGCTTGGCCGTCACGACGACGGCCCGGCCGCCCGCTGCCCGTACCGCGGCCACCGCCTCGCGGGCGCCCGGCAGCGCGGGAGTTGGCGTGATCGCGTACGTCGGGTAGATCTCGCGGTAGCGGTCGCCCATCTCCTGGATGCGGTCCTCGGGGAACCAGAACGCCAGTTCCCGCTCCAGCGGCGGGCCGAGCCGGGTGACCGCCAGGTCGGCGTCGATGTACGCACCGGTCTCGGCGGCGAGCGCCTCGTAGGCGGCCTTGATGCCGGGCCGGGAGTCGATGAGCGTCATGTCGAGGTCGAAGCCGACCGTCAGCGGGGGCGTCGGGGCGTTCTCGTTGTGCGTGGGCATGCACGCCATTGTGCCTGCGGGGCGCACCCCCACCCACCCGTACACTTAGCCAAGCCTTACCAACCCGGGCCTGGTCAGCCATGCCCTGCACAGCCCTGCCGGATCCCGGACGCGAAGGGGTCAGATGCGAGCCGCCACCGGCCCCACCGGACGCGCGCCGGTCGCCCGCCGCGTCGGCTGGACGGCCGCCGCCGTCGCGGCCCTGCTGGTGTCCGTGCTGCTGAGCCTCGCCGTCGGGGCGCGTGCCGTAGCGCCGGCCGAGGTCCTCGACGTACTGCTGCACGGCGGTGACAGCGACGCCGCCGAGGTCGTATGGACGATGAGGGTGCCGCGCACGCTCGTCGCCCTGATGGTCGGCGTGGCGCTGGCCCTCGCCGGAACGGCGCTCCAGGGCATCACGCGCAACCCCATCGCGGACCCCGGGATCCTCGGCATCAGCCAGGGCGCGTCGGTGGGCGTGGTGCTCGCCGTCGCGTTCGCCGGCGTCCACACGCTTTCGGGCTACGTGTGGTTCGCGTTCGCCGGCGCGGGTCTCGCCTCGGTCGCCGTGTACGCCGTCGCGGCGAGCGGGCGCGGCGGCGCGACGCCGGTGAAGCTCGCGCTCAGCGGCGCCGCGATCAACGCGCTGCTGGTGTCCGTGACGATGGCGGTCCTGACGACGAAGGCGGCGGCGCTCGACGAGTTCCGCTTCTGGCAGGTCGGGTCGGTCGCCGGGCGGGACGCGGAGATCGTCGGGCAGATCTGGCCGTTCCTGCTGGCCGGGGTGGTGCTCGTGCTGTCCGTGGCGCGCGGCCTCGACGCGCTGGCGCTGGGCGAGGACGTCGCCACGGGACTGGGGCAGAATGTCGCCGCCGTACGGATCGTCGGCGGCGTCGGCGCGACCGTCCTGACCGGCGCCGCGGTCGCCGCCGCCGGCCCCGTCGCCTTCGTCGGCCTCGCGGTCCCGCACATCGCGCGGGCGGTCGTCGGCGGCGACCACCGGTGGGTGCTGCCCATGGCCGCGCTGATCGGGCCCGTGATGCTGCTGGTCTCCGACGTGGCGGGGCGCGTGGTCTTCCCGCCGAGCGAGGTGCCGGCGGGCGTGATGACGGCCCTGATCGGCGTGCCGTTCCTGGTCGCGCTCGTACGACGGAAGGCGGTGCCGGCGTGACGGCGAGCAGTGCGGCCGGGGTGCGGCCCGCCGGTTACGCGGTCGTCCGCGCCGGGCGGGCGCGGTTCCTGCTCCACCGGCGGGCCGCCCTCGTCGCCGGCGCACTCGCCCTCGCGCTGGCCGGGGTGTGCGTCGCGTACCTCTGCGCCGGTGAGAGCTACGTCCCGCCCGCCGAGGTGCTGAAGGTGCTCTTCGGGCAGCCGTCGGCGGACGAGCTGGTCGTGGGGACCCTGCGGCTGCCCCGGATGACGGTGGGGCTGCTCGTCGGGGCCGCGTTCGGCGTCGCCGGGGCGCTGATCCAGACCGTCGCGCGCAACCCGCTCGCCAGCCCCGACATCATCGGCGTCAGCCAGGGCGCGAGCGCGCTCACGGTCGGGGCGACGACCTTCGGCGTCACCTCGTACGCCGTGCTGCCGTACGTGTCCGTGCTCGGCGGCGTCCTCGCCGCCGCGCTCGTGTACGCCTTCGCCTGGCGCGGCGGGCTGCACGCCACCCGGTTCGTGCTCATCGGCATCGGTTTCGCGATCGCGCTGCGTTCCGTCACCCACCTCTTCCTCACCAAGGGCGATCACCTCGTCGCCCAGCAGGCGCAGATCTGGATGACCGGCTCGCTCAACGGGCGCGGCTTTTACGAGGCGGCCCCGCTGGCGTGGGTGCTCATCCTGCTGCTGCCCGCCGTGGTGTGGGCGGCCCGCGCGCAGCGCTCCGTGTCGCTGGACGACGACACCGCGACGGGGCTCGGCGTGCGGCTGGGTCGGGTGCGGCTGGGTCTTGTGCTCACCGGCGTCGTGCTCGCCTCGGTGGCCACCGCGACCGCGGGCCCCGTGGATTTCGTGGCGCTGCTGGCGCCCCAGATCGCCCGCCGCGTCACCCGTACCGCGCAGATCCCGCTGCTGTGCTCGGCGCTGACGGGCGCTCTCGTCGTCGTGCTGGCGGACCTGGTGGCCCGGCGGGTGCTGTCGCCCACCGAACTGCCGGTGGGCGTGCTGACGGCGGCGGTCGGCGCCCCGTACCTGATCTGGCTCATCGTCAAGGGCTGTACTGGAGGCAAGGCGTGAGCAGGCTCACCGCGCGCGGACTGACGCTCGCCTACGAGGACCGCACGGTCGTGCACGACCTCGACCTGGCCGTGCCCGACGGCAGGGTGACCGTCATCGTGGGCCCCAACGCGTGCGGCAAGTCCACCACCCTGCGCGCGCTCGGCAGGCTGCTGAAGCCGAGGCGCGGGGCCGTGCTGCTCGACGGCGCGGAGCTGGCCAGGATCCCGACGAAGAAGATCGCTCAGACCATCGGTCTGCTTCCGCAGACCCCGGTCGCGCCCGAGGCCATCACCGTCGCCGACCTGGTCGCGCGCGGACGCCAGCCCCACCAGCACTGGTGGCAGCAGTGGTCCGACGAGGACGAGCGGGCGGTCACCGACGCCATGGCGCGTACGAACGTCACCGAGCTCGCGGAGCGGCCCGTCGACGCCCTGTCGGGCGGCCAGCGCCAGCGCGTGTGGATCGCGATGGCCCTCGCGCAGGAGACGGACCTGCTGCTTCTGGACGAGCCGACGACGTACCTCGACATCGCGCACCAGGTCGAGGTGCTCGACCTGGTGCGCCGGCTCAACCGGGACCGCGGCCGGACCGTCGTCGCCGTTCTCCACGACCTCAACCAGGCGGCCCGCTACGCCGATCACCTCGTGGCGATGAAGGAGGGCCGCGTCGTCGCCGAGGGGCACCCCGGCGACATCGTCACGGCGGATCTCGTGCGGGAGGTCTTCGGCCTCGCGTCGGTGGTCGTCCCGGACCCGGTGACCGGCTCCCCGCTGGTCGTCCCCGGCGCCCCGTGGACCCCGTCGGCCCCGGCCCAGCGCACCGCCCCCGAGTCCCCCGCCCGGTCCGCCGCGACACCTGCCGAGCCCGCCACCCCCTCCGGACGACCCGAAAGGCATCACCCCGATGACCGCAACCTTCCGTAGCCGCGGCCTCGCCGCCGGCTCCCTCGCCGTCTCCGCCGCCCTGGCGCTCACCGCCTGCGGGTCCGGCTCGGGCGACGCGGACAACGCGCCCGCCGGAGCGAAGACGCACACGGTCGAAACCGCCATGGGTGACGTGGAGGTCCCCGAGAGCCCGAAGCGTGTCGTCGTCCTCGACACCGCCGAGCTGGACTCCGCGATCACGCTGGGCGTGAAGCCGGTCGGCGCGACGCACACCGGGACCGAGTCCCGGTTCCTGAAGTATCTGCCCGAGGACAAGGTCGCCGGCATCAAGGACGTCGGCGAGATGACGAGCCCCAACCTGGAGGCCGTCGCCGCGCTGAAGCCCGACCTGATCCTCACCAGCAAGGTGCGCCACGCGGCCCTGTACGACGAGCTCAAGGCGCTCGCGCCGACGGTGATGACGGAGAACACCGGCTACCCCTGGAAGGAGAACTTCCAGGTCCACGCCGACGCGCTCGGCAAGAAGGCCGAGGCGAAGCGGATCGTCGCCGACTACACCGCCGACGCCCGCGAGGTCACCGACGCCATCGGCGGCAAGGACGAGGCCGCGAAGACCAAGGTGAACGTGGTGCGCTTCATCGAGGGCGCGGACATCCGCATCTACGGCAGGCAGAACTACATCGCGACGGTGCTGGCCGACGTGGGTCTCGGCCGCCCGGCGATCGCCGACAGGGCCGAGGACGGCTTCTCGTACGACGTGAGCCCCGAGAAGATCAACCTCGCGGGCGAGGACGCCGACGTCGTCTTCCACTCGACCTACGGCGACCCGAAGAAGGCGAAGGCGACGCGGACCCTCGGCAGCGGGCTGTGGAAGAACATGCCCGCCGCGAAGGCGGGCAAGGTCTTCGCCGTCGACGACGAGCTGTGGATCCAGGGCATCGGATACACCGCCGCCACCCGGATCCTCGACGAACTGCGCGGCCACCTCGCGCAGTAGCCGCCGCTACCGCCTCCGCGCCCGCCACAGCAGGTGGAGCGCGGAGGCGACGGCTGCCACCCGTACGACCACGGGCCACGTGCCGGACAGCGCCTCGTCCATCGCGTCCCGCGCGACCGGCTCGCCCCACCGGCCCTCGGTCCGGCCCCACAGCCACACCAGCGCGCCCGCCGCGACGACCCCCGGCAGGCCGAGCACCGCCCACTTCGCCTCGGCGCGGCTCATGCGCCGCGACGCGTACGCGAGGAGCCAACCACCCGCCAGGGCCAGCCAGTTGCCGAGCACCGCGCCGAGCACGAGCAGCGCGGCGGCGGCCGCGAGGAGCACGCTGAAGGGGGCCCGCGCCTCCTCGGCCGGCACGGCGGCGGGCGCCGGGGCGGTACGCCGCCACAGGCGCGGCAGAGCGCGGCGCAGGAGGCCCCGCTCCCTTGCGGGCGCCTGCTCGACTCCGTCCGCACCGGCGGCGGCGCCCTCCTCCTCCCCCTCGTCCGGCGCCGGGGGCGGCGGCCTGAGTATCTCCGGGACCTCGACCCCGCCGACGAACCCCGGCACGTCGACGCCCAGGCCGAACGGCCCCGGTTCCACACGCCACCAGTCGGGTTCGCTGCCCCGGGGCCCGAGTTCGTCGGTCCCGGCCAGGTGGGGCGGCGACGCCCCGGCGGGCCGGGGCACGG
Organism: Streptomyces sp. NPDC054887; assembly: GCF_053610585.1. Lineage (NCBI taxonomy): Bacteria > Bacillati > Actinomycetota > Actinomycetes > Kitasatosporales > Streptomycetaceae > Streptomyces > Streptomyces sp. NPDC054887. Next base: position 64,175 of record NZ_JBSGYQ010000009.1, read on the forward strand.
ACTCCGGCCCGCTCGCGCGGTCCCGGGGACGGGGAATCCGCCCGCCGGCCTTCTTCGGCTTCGCGCGCTGCTCCGGCAGCACGACCGGCGTGCCCTTCTCCGTCCCGGCCGCCGGCCCGGCCTCGCCCACCGGCAAGGCCCCGCCCGACGCCGCACGCGCCACCAGTTCGTCCGGCGGCCCGATGCGGCCGAGGATGCGGCGCACCGCGGCGGGGGAGTCGGGCGTACCGAACCGGGCGCGCTGCCGGTCGATCTCGTCGCGCAGGCCGGCCACCAGCCGCATCCGCGCCGCCGAGGGCAGCTTGTGCTGCTGCGCCAGGTCTCCGACCCGGCTCAGATAGTCGTAGACGAGCTGATCGCTCTCGATCCCCACGCGTCGGTCCGTCCCTTGCCCTCCAACTGCCTGCACCGACGGTAGCGTCACACCGGCTACCGTGGGGCGGATGGGGACCGGCGAGCGCAACCAGGAGGCGCACGTGTCCGAAGGATCAGGCCCGACGCCACCACGCACGCTCGCGGAAGCCCTGCGCACCCGCGGCGACGCGTCCCTGGCCGCGCTGCTGCGCGCCCGGCCCGACCTGCTCTCGCCGGTGCCGAACGACCTCTCGCAGCTCGCGACGCGCGCGGCGACGCGCGCGTCGGTCGTCCGCGCCCTCGAACGGCTCGACCGGTTCACCCTGCAGACCGCCGAAGCCCTCGCGGTGGCCCCCGACCCGGCCCGGTACGAGTCCCTGCGCGCCCTGATGACCGGCGACGACGGTGACGCGGCCGTCGAGGCGGCGCTGCCGGCGGCCGTCGGGGCCCTCCGCGACCGGGCGCTGCTGTGGGGCGCCGACGACCGGCTCAGACTGGTGCGCACCGCCCGCGAGTTGCTGGCGCCCTCCCCCGCGCACCCGTCGCCCACCGGCCTCGGTCCGACCGTCGCGGAGGCCACCGCCGGGATGTCGCCGGGCCGGTGGCAGGAGACCCTGGCCGCCGCCGGACTGCCCCCCACGCACGACCCGGTGTCGGCGGTCACGGCGCTTGCGGAGCTCTTCAACGACCGCACCCGGATGTCCGCGCTGCTCGACACCGCCCCGCCCGAGGCACTGATGGTGCTGGAGCGGCTGGTGTGGGGGCCGCCGTACGGCGAGGTGACGCCGGACCCGGCGCCGCCCGTGCGGTGGCTGCGGGAGCGGGGGCTGCTGCTGCCGACGAGTCCCCGTACGGTCGTGCTCCCCCGCGAGGCCGCGCTGCACTTGCGCGCCGGGCGCGCGCACCGGGTGGCGGAGCCGGTGCCGCCCGCCGTCGAGCCGGCCCACGCGTACCGTCCACAGGTTGTGGACAGCACGGCGGCGGGACAGGCGTACACGGCGCTGGCCACCGTCGAGGAACTGCTGAAGGACTGGAACGAGGGCGGCCCGCCCGTCCTGCGTTCCGGCGGCCTGAGCGTCCGCGACCTCAAGCGGACCGCCGCCGCGCTCGACGTGCCCGAGCACACGGCCGCCTTCTGGGTCGAACTCGCCTACGCCGCGGGGCTGCTGGCCTCCGACGGCGAGGCCGCCGAGCGGTACGCCGCCACACCCGCGTACGACGAATGGCTCGACCTCCCGCCGCAGGACCGGTGGACCCGCCTCGCCGCCGCCTGGCTGCACGCCACCCGCACACCCGGCCTGGTCGGCGGCCAGGACACGAAGGGCCGGGTGCTCGCCGCGCTCGGCCCCGACCTGGACCGCTCGGCGGCCCCGGAGGTGCGCCGCCGCGTCCTCCAGCTCCTGGCGGAGCTGGCGCAGGGCGCGGCGCCGGCCCCCGAGCAGTTGCTGGCGCGGCTGCGGTGGGAGCGTCCGCTGCGCGGGGCCGCCCCGGCCACGGCGTCCGGCGCCGCCTCCGCCGGCGCGCCGGGCGACCTGCGCTCCCGTGTCGCGCTGTGGACGCTCACCGAGGCCGAACTCCTCGGCGTCACCGGGCGCGGGGCGCTCTCCTCCCACGGGCGCGCGCTGCTGGACGCCGGGCACCCGGCGGGCCACGGCCCCGGCGCCGAGGAGGCCGCCGCGGTGGCCCGCGCGGCCGCGCTGCTCGCGCCGCTGATCCCGGAGCCGCTGGACCACGTGCTCCTTCAGGCCGACCTCACGGCCGTGGCCCCGGGGCCGCTGCGACGGCCGCTCGCCGACATGCTGGACGTGCTCGCGGACGTGGAGTCGAAGGGCGGGGCGACGGTCTACCGCTTCACGCCCGCGTCCGTACGGCGCGCCCTCGACGCGGGCCGGGCCGCTTCGGACCTGCACGACTTCCTCGCCGAGCACAGCCGTACGCCCGTGCCGCAGCCGCTGAGCTACCTGATCGACGACGTGGCGAGGAAGCACGGGCATCTGCGGGTCGGGGCGGCGTCGGCGTACGTGCGGTGCGACGACGACGCGATGCTCGGCGAGATCCTCGCGGACAAGCGGTCGCAGGGTCTCGGCCTGCGGCGCCTCGCCCCGACCGTCCTGGCGGCGCAGAGCGATCCGGCGGCGCTGCTCGAAGGGCTGCGGGCCATGGGGTTCGCGCCGGCCGCCGAGTCGGCGGCCGGCGACGTGCTCATCACCCGCGCCCACGCCTACCGGACGCCGCCCCGCACCGCGCCCGTGCCGGTGCCCGAGGGGCCGCCGACGCCGGACGAGACGCTGCTGGGCGCGGCGCTGCGGGCGATCCGGGCGGGGGACATGGCGTCCACGGCGGTACGCAAGGAGGCCCCGGCGGCGGCCGCGGCCGGCGCGGCCCCGGGCGAGCTGCCGCGCACCACCGCCGCCGAGACCCTCGCGACGGTCCAGGCGGCGGCGCTGACGGGGTCGGCGGTGTGGATCGGGTACGTCAACGCGGACGGGGCGGCGAGCCAGCGCGTGATCGCCCCGGTACGGGTGGAGGGCGGCTTCGTCACGGCGTACGACCACACGGCGGACGAGGTCCGCACCTACCCCCTGCACCGCATCACGGGCGTGGCGGAACTGGCGGACAGCCCGTAACGGGGGCCCTTGACCGGCGGCGCGGGCTTGGCCACCGGATTCCGGTCGCCGTAGGACGGCGGCGGCCCGCCCGGCCGCCGACCGCTCAGCGGCGGCTGTCGGCCAGGCCCGTGTCCGGCGCCGCCGTCAGCGACGCCGACCAGGTGCCCTCGCCGTCGCACTCCTTGCCGTTGGGCCAGAACGGCTTCATGCGGGCCTTCGCCCTGTCCTTCATGATCACGCGCTCGCCGCCCGCCGAGGTGACGGAGAACCGTACGTCCAGCTCCTCGCCCTGTACGTCGTCGGGCGTAGGCAGGTGGATCCGCAGGCCGCCCGCATCAGTGGACGCCTCCGTACGCTCCTCGCACTCACCGTCGACGCACAGCCGCAGCACGACGGGCTCGGCGGCCGGTGCCGACTTCGTCGCCGTGGCGGCCTTCGTCGCCGTCGCTGCCTTCGTCCCCGTCGCGGCCTTCTCGCCGCCGTCCGGTGCGTACACCACGGTCACCCCCGGCACGCCGCCCATGAGCGTGCAGGCGCGGGGTGCGCCGATCGCACCACAGCCGGTGAGAGCCAGCGCCGTCAAAAGCGCGGCGGCGCCCCGCCCGGCCGTGGCCGCACCCGTCCCCCGCACCCTCACGTCGCCCCCTGGTCCGCCCGCCCGTCACCTGCCGGAGGGCACCGTATCCCCCTTCGCACGCGGCACGCGCTTCGCGTGCACCGCGCGGCCGATGCGGCGGCCGAGGACGAAGTAGCCGATGAGCGCGCCCGTCGTGTTGAGGATCACGTCGTCGACGTCGAACGCCCGGCCCTCCACGATCGCGCCCTGCGCCAGCTCCACCAGGACCATCACCACCACCGTGAGGGCCACCACCCGCAGCAGCCGCAGCGAGCGCGGCACCAGCACCGGCAGCAGCAGTCCGAACGGCATGCCGAGCAGCAGGTTGCCGCCGATCTGCTTGCACGCGGCGAGGAACGTGTAGTCCTCGGCGTACTGCCGCAGCGACGCGCCCGGCCGCAGGTTGGTCGTGACCAGCGCTTCCGACGCGTGCGACGGGGCCAGGGTCAGCCTCGCCAGTACGGCCGAGAAGAGCACGAGGCCGACGAAGGCCACGGCGACCGCGAGGGCGCGCAGCACCGCCCGCCCCCAGGAGCGTCGAGGCAGTCCCGCCGCGTCCACTTCTTCCGCTTCAGCTGTCATGGACACCCGCTTACCCCGACTCAGGACCCGTACCGCACGCGATGCTGCACACTGGACGTTTGGCCGTACGGGCCGATCTGCCGCAGAAAGGGCCGAAACACGCGTGAACGGACCCCTCATCGTCCAGAGCGACAAGACGCTGCTCCTCGAAGTCGACCACGAGCGCGCCGACGAGTGCCGTCGCGCCATCGCGCCCTTCGCCGAGCTGGAGCGCGCCCCCGAGCACATTCACACGTACCGGGTGACGCCCCTCGGCCTGTGGAACGCGCGGGCCGCCGGACATGACGCCGAGCAGGTCGTCGACGCGCTCGTCGAGTTCTCCCGGTACCCGGTCCCGCACGCGCTCCTCGTCGACGTCGCCGAGACGATGGCGCGGTACGGCCGCCTGACCCTCTCGAAGCACCCCGTGCACGGGCTCGTCCTCACCTCCACGGACCGCCCGGTGCTGGAGGAGATCCTGCGTTCGAAGAAGGTCCAGCCGCTGGTCGGCACCCGGATCGACGGCGACACGGTCGCCGTCCACCCCTCCGAGCGCGGCCAGATCAAGCAGACGCTGCTCAAGCTGGGCTGGCCCGCCGAGGACCTCGCCGGTTACGTCGACGGCGAGGCCCACCCGATCGACCTCGCGGAGGACGGCTGGGCGCTGCGCCCGTACCAGAAGCAGGCCGTCGAGGGCTTCTGGCACGGCGGCTCGGGCGTCGTGGTCCTGCCCTGCGGCGCGGGCAAGACGCTGGTCGGCGCGGGCGCGATGGCGCAGGCCAAGGCCACCACGCTGATCCTCGTCACCAACACCGTCTCGGCCCGCCAGTGGAAGCACGAGCTGGTGAAGCGGACGTCGCTGACCGAGGACGAGATCGGCGAGTACAGCGGTACGCGCAAGGAGATCCGGCCGGTCACCATCGCCACGTACCAGGTCCTGACGACGAAGCGGAAGGGCATCTACCCGCACCTGGAGCTGTTCGACTCCCGGGACTGGGGCCTGATCGTGTACGACGAGGTGCACCTGCTGCCCGCGCCCGTCTTCAAGTTCACGGCCGACCTCCAGGCGCGGCGCCGGCTCGGTCTGACGGCGACGCTCGTGCGCGAGGACGGCCGTGAGTCGGACGTGTTCTCGCTCATCGGACCGAAGCGTTTCGACGCGCCGTGGAAGGAGATCGAGGCGCAGGGCTACATCGCGCCCGCCGACTGCGTCGAGGTGCGCGTCAACCTCACCGACAGCGAGCGGCTCGCGTACGCCACGGCGGAGACCGAGGAGAAGTACCGCTTCTGTGCGACCACGGCGACGAAGCGGAAGGTGACGGAGGCGCTGGTACGCAAGTTCGCGGGCCAGCAGATCCTCGTCATCGGCCAGTACATCGACCAGCTCGACGAGCTGGGCGAGCACCTGGACGCCCCGGTGATCAAGGGTGAGACGTCCAACGCGCAGCGCGAGAAGCTCTTCGAGGCGTTCCGGCAGGGCGAGATCAGCGTCCTCGTCGTCTCCAAGGTCGCGAACTTCTCGATCGACCTGCCGGAGGCGACGGTCGCGATCCAGGTGTCGGGTACGTTCGGCTCCCGCCAGGAGGAGGCACAGCGCCTCGGCCGCGTGCTGCGGCCGAAGGCGGACGGGCACCAGGCGCACTTCTACTCGGTGGTCGCGCGCGACACGATCGACCAGGACTTCGCGGCGCACCGCCAGCGCTTCCTGGCCGAACAGGGCTACGCGTACCGGATCATGGACGCGGACGAGCTGATGGCGGGCGACGCCGACAGCGCGTCGTGACCGCGGGAGGGCGGGGGTCGGGGCGGGCTGCCCCGGCCTCCGCCCTTCGCTTTTCCGGCTGTACGGGGTGGGGGGCTCGGGGTGCGCGTGGGGCCTGTGGTCGCTGAGGGGCGGGTCGTACCGCCCCTGCCGTCAGAGGCCGGACCGGGCCTTCACGCCTGCGGGGCCGGCTGATCCGGCTGATCCGGTGGGGCCGGTTGATCCGGTGGGGCCGGTTGATCCGGTGGGGCCGGCTGGTTCGGTGGGGCCGGCTGGTTCGGTGGGGCCGCTGGGACCGCTGTGGCCGAAGACGTCGTCTCTGCCCCCGGGGCTCCCCGTCGGCAGTGGGCCGTGCGTACGGCCCGGCAGGGTGGTCCGGCGCCTGGCGCGCCCCGGCGCCGCCACCGCGTACGCCAGCAGGGCGAGGGCCAGGAGGGGGTACGGGGACGCCAGTGGCTGCTGCCACCAGGGAAGCCGGAGGTCCAGCGGGCCTTCGTGCGGAACCAGCCACAGCGAGCGGGCCAGGAAGACGACGGCCACCGCCGTGGCCGCCTTCCCCCGCCCCTCCGCCACGAGCACCGCGAGCAGCGGCACGCACCACACCCAGTGGTGCGTCCAGCTGATCGGTGACACCAGCAGCGCCGTCGCCGCCGTCGCCAGCACGCCCCACGTCTCGCCCCCCGCCCCCGCCGCCCGGCGCGCGGCCCACAGACCGGCCGCCGCGACGAGCACCGCGGCCGCCGACCACACCGCTCCCGGCTCGGGCTGGTGCATCAGACGGGCCAGCAGTCCTTGCAGCGACTGGTTGTCCACGATCCACGCCTTGCCGACCCGCCCGGTCTCGAAGAGGCGCCGGGTCCAGAAGTCGACGCTGGCGTGCGGGAGTACGAGCGCGCCGAGCAGTACCGTGCCGGTGAACGAGGCGACCGCGGTGAGCCCCGCGCGCACCCGGCCGGTCAGCAGCAGGTGGACGATGAAGATCGCGGGCGTGAGCTTCACGCCCGCCGCCACCCCCAGCGCGAACCCCTTGCCGAGGGCGTCGTCCGTACGGGTCAGGTCCCACAGGACGAGGCAGGCGAGGGCGAGATTGATCTGACCGAAAACGATCGTTTGGAAGACGGGTTCGAGCCACACGCCGAGGGCGGTGCCGGCGAGTACGAGCACGGGCCCGCCCCGGAGCCCGGCGAAGCGGCAGGAGAGGTGGACCAGGAGCGCGAGGAGCGCGGTGTTGCCGACGGCGAAGGCGACCTTGAGCGCGCCGAGCGGCAGCCAGGTCGTCGGCACGAAGAGGATGGCGGCGAACGGCGGGTAGGTGGCGGGCAGTTGCCACTGGGTGACGGTGAACCCGTACAGGTCGGTGCCGTTGGCGACGGCCGCGCCTTCCGCCCGGTAGACGAGGGTGTCGGCCATCGGGATGTGCTGGAGTACGCACAGCGTGGCCAGCGCGGCCAGCGAGACGGCGAGCAGGACGCCGACGGGCGTCCGGGCCGGTACGGCGAGTGATCGAGGTGTCACGCTGCGTTCGTCCACGGCCGCGACCCTAGTGGATCAGCGGACCCGGATCGGCTGCGCGGCGGCGGACGGCGGACGGGCGGGCGCGGATCAGCGGCGCCGTACGCCCGCCTCCTGCGCGTACTCCCCGAGGACGACCACGCTGAACGCGGCGCCCGCGAACACCTTGACGGCGTGCAGGACTTCGCCGATCCGAAGACCGGTCCGGGCGCCGCCCACGGTGGTGGCGCCGGGGGCCCGACCGGAGGGGCGAGGGGCGGAGGGGCCTGGGCTGAAGGTCAGTGAACTCATACCTCCATGATGAATTTCGGGCATTTCGCGCACAACGGTCTGGGGACTGAACTCCGGCCCACCCACCTCCTCCCGGGGACCTACCCCAAACCCGAGACAGCCTCGGGGCCGCCGACGGCCCCTCTCCGGGGCAGCGCCCCGGCGTCGGCACGACTGCGGCCCGCCTCTGCGGAAGCCGGGGCCCGCGCCCCGGCCCGCCCGCCGCGCCACTTCTCCGTGACCGCCCCGTAAATCCATTGGCCCGCGCCCCGCCCCCGCGAGTACACTCCCCGGTCTTCCCGCCTCCCTCTTCGGAGCGCCGCCGCCCGGACGGAAACCGGCCGGTCCACGCCGCGATCCCGCGTGATCGCACGCGAACCCCGCGACACCCACGTGAACCCCTCCGGAGGCAAGACCGTGCCCGCGCTCGATCCCGACCCGTCCCCCAGCGGCACCGCCCGCCCCGCCCCCTCCGCCCACGCCACCGACGGCTTCCCCGGCCCTCCCGGTTCTTCCGACCCCCTGAGCCGCGAACGCGCCCACCTCACCGCCTCGCGCGCCGCGCTGCGCGCCATGCGCGAGGACGCCGAGGCGCTCGACATCCGGGACGTCACCGCCAACTGGGTGAACGCCGTCGTCCTCGGCGCCCAGATCGAGGAACGCATCAAGTCGCTCGCGGACCTCTCCCACACCCCGCTCTTCTTCGGCCGCCTCGACTACCTCCACGTCGTCGGCGCCGAACAGGCCGAGGGCGCGGAGGGCGAGCGCTTCTACATCGGCCGCCGGCACGTCCACGACGCCGGGGGCGACCCCATGGTCATCGACTGGCGCGCCCCCGTCTCCCAGCCGTTCTACCGCGCGTCGAAGAAGGACCCGCTGGACGTCGGGCTGCGCCGCCGCTTCGGCTACACGGGCGGCGAACTCACGGCGTACGAGGACGAGCACCTCTCCGACCCGGCGGAGGCGGAGCAGACGAGCAAGCTGCTCCAGGCGGAGATCGAGCGCCCGCGCGTCGGTCCCATGCGGGACATCGTGGCGACGATCCAGCCGGAGCAGGACGAGATCGTACGGTCCGGTCTGTCCGGCAGCGTCTGCGTGCAGGGAGGCCCCGGCACCGGGAAGACGGCGGTGGGCCTGCACCGCGTGGCGTACCTCCTGTACGCGCACCGGGACCGGCTGGCCCGTACCGGCACGCTGGTCATCGGCCCCAACAAGTCCTTCCTCCACTACATCGAGCAGGTCCTGCCCGCGCTCGGCGAGCTGGAGGTGAAGCAGGCGACGGTGGACGACCTGGTGGCGGTGCACGGCGAGGTGCGGGGCACGGACGACGCGGAGGCGGCCGTCGTCAAGGGTGACGCGCGCATGGCGGAGGTGCTGCGCCGGGCCCTGCGCTCGCACGTCACCGCCGTACCCACGGAGCCGGTGGTCGTGGTGCGGGGTTCGCGCAGGTGGCGCGTCCCGGCGTACGAACTGGAGGAGATCGTCGGCGAGCTGCTGGCCCGCGACATCCGCTACGGGGCGGCGCACGACGCGCTGCCGCAGCGCATCGCGCACGCGGTGCTGGTCCGCATGGAGCAGGCCGGCGAGGCGCCGGACGACCGCGTGCAGGACGCCGTGGCGCGCAACGCGGCGGTGAAGGCCGCCGTCAAGGCGATCTGGCCGGCGGTGGACCCGGCGAAGCTCGTACTGCGGCTGCTCTCCGACGCGGAGTTCCTGGCGGAACACGCGCACGGGGTGCTTTCGGCGGAGGAGCAGAAGCGGATCCTGTGGGCGAAGCCGGCGCGGTCGGTGAAGACGGCGAAGTGGTCGGCGGCGGACGTGGTGCTGCTGGACGAGGCGGCGGACCTGATCTCGCGTACGCACTCGCTCGGGCACGTGGTGCTCGACGAGGCGCAGGACCTGTCGCCGATGCAGTACCGGGCGGTGGGACGCCGCTGCACGACGGGTTCGGCGACGGTACTGGGCGACCTCGCCCAGGGCACGACGCCGTGGGCGACGTCGAGCTGGGCGGAGGCCCTGCGGCACCTGGGCAAGCCGGAGGCGGCGGTCGAGGAGCTGACGGCGGGCTTCCGCGTGCCGCGCGACGTCATCGCGTACGCGTCGAGGCTGCTGCCGGAGATCTCACCCGGGCTGGCGCCGGTGTCGTCCGTACGGGAGAGCGCGGGGGCGCTGGCGGTACGGCGGGTGGACGCGGACGGCCTCTGCGACGCGGTGGTGGCGGCGTGCGCCGAGGCGCTGCACAACGAGGGCTCGACGGGCCTGATCGCGGCGGACGCGCGCATCGGGGAACTGGCGGAGGCCCTCACGGCGGCGGGCCACGCGTACCTCTCCCCCGGCGAGGAGACGACCGCGGAGTCCCGCCTGACGCTGGTGCCGGCGTCGCTGGCGAAGGGCCTGGAGTACGACTACGTGGTACTGGACGAGCCGGCCGCGGTGGTCGCGGGCGAGCCGGACGAACGAACGGGCCTGCGCCGCCTGTACGTGTCCCTGACCCGAGCGGTCTCGGGCCTGACGGTGGTCCACACAACCCCACTCCCGCCCGCCCTGACCTGAGCCGCCCTGCCGCGATCAAGCTGCCACGACCTGGCCGGCCTGCGGCGCCCCGACCGCGCCGGCCTGGGCCGGGCTGGTTTCGCGCGGGCTGGGCCGGGCTGACCGCACCCCGCCCTGCCTGACCTGGCCGCCCAGCACCATCAAGCCCGTCCGGCGCTTGAGGACACGCCCGCAGGGCGTCCAGGACCCGGGAAGCGCCCTCCCCCACCCACCAGCCCGTCCGGCGCTTGAGGACACGCCCGCAGGGCATCCGGGGCCCGGGCAGCGCCCTCCGTCACCCACCAGCCCGTCCGGCGCTTGAGGACCGGGGCCCGGGGCGGCGCCCCGGTTCGGGAAGGGGCGGGTCGGGGAAAGCCCCGCGCAGCGGACCCGCACCCGCACCGCCCCGGGCAGCCGACCCGCCCCGCACCCGCACCGCCCGCAGCGCACCGGCACCGCACCGCAGCCGCACCGCGAAGCGCACCCGCGCCGCCCCGCGCATCGGACCCGCACCACCGCCCCGCACCGGCCCCGGCACCGCACAGACCCCCCGCGCCTACCCGTCCAGCACCCCCCGCCACCCCCGCACCGCCTCCGCGGAAACCGGCGCCCCCCAGCCCCCCGGCCGCGCCGCGCCCCCGATGTGGAACGCGTCGATCCCGGCCGCCCGCAGCGCCGGAAGGTGGTCCAGGCGCAGCCCCCCGCCGACCAGCAGTTGCGGCGCGTACCCCGGCGCGCCCCGCCGCCCGGCCTCCGCCTCCGCCACCAGCACCGGCAGCCCCGCGTCCACGCCCTCCGCCGCACCGGCGGTCAGGTAGGTGTCCAGGCCCGGCAGCTCCGCCAGCCGCTTGCGCAGCGCGTCACGGTCCGCCGCCCGGTCGATCGCCCGGTGGAACGTCCACCGGCACCCTTCGATCTCCGCGACCACCCGCTCGACCGTGACGAGGTCCGGATTGCCGTCCGCATCGAGGAAGCCGAGTACGAACTCGTCCGCCCCCTCCGCGAGCAACCCCCGCGTCACCCGCACCAGTTCGTCGACGTCCCCGGCGAGGAACCCGTCCGCCAGCCGCAGCATCACACGCAGCGGAATGTCCACCGCCGCCCGGATCCGTCCGAAGGTCTCGCGGGACGGAGTCAGACCGTCCGCCGCCATGTCGGTGACCAGCTCCAGCCGGTCCGCACCTCCGGACCGGGCGGCGACCGCGTCCTGCGCGTCGAGGGCGATCACCTCCAGGACTGCACGGTTGTTCATGGAACCCCATTCCTCGGGAAAACGGCGACTACAGGTCTAGTCCAATATCCACCCTAGAGCCCCCACCTCCTCGACGCATCAACAAGTCGCGGCAACCACGCCACCCTCACGCCTTGCGCACACCCGCACCCGGGGGTATACATGACCCGAGAAGATACCCCCCTGGGGTATATACAGCCGATGGACCCCGTCACCCGGAGGAGCCCCCGTGCCCAGCACGCCCGCCACCGCCACCGCCACCACAACCGCCACCACGACGTCCACCCCCGCAACCCAGGTCGAGCTCCTCATCGGCGGCATGACCTGCGCCTCCTGCGCCGCCCGCATCGAGAAGAAGCTGAACCGGATGGACGGCGTGGAGGCCACCGTCAACTACGCCACGGAGAAGGCGAAGGTCGCCTACCGCGGCGAGGACGTCTCCGTGCAGGACCTGATCGCCACAGTGGAGGCCACCGGCTACACCGCCGAGCCGCCGCCCCCCGTACGCACGGACCCCCCACCGGGCGGCACCGGCGGGACCACCGCCCGAACGACCGGACCCGGCACCCGGGCCGAGGCCGACGAGGACGCCGACGCCCTGCGCCCGCTCCGGCAGCGCCTGATCACCGCGACCGTCCTCGCCGTTCCGGTCGTCGCGATGGCCATGGTCCCCGCCCTCCAGATCGAGTTCTGGCAGTGGCTGTCGCTGACCCTGACCGCCCCCGTCGTGACGTACGCCGCCTGGCCCTTCCACCGCGCCGCGTGGACCAACGCGCGGCACGGCGCGGCCACCATGGACACCCTGATCTCGGTCGGCACGTCGGCCGCGTTCCTGTGGTCGCTGTGGGCGCTGTTCTTCGGCACGGCCGGCACCCCCGGCATGACGCACCCGTTCGAGCTGACCGTCGCGCGCGGCGACGGCGCCGGGAACATCTACCTGGAGGCGGCGGCCGGCGTCACCGCGTTCATACTCGCCGGGCGCTACTTCGAGGCGCGCTCCAAGCGCAAGGCGGGCGCGGCCCTGAAGGCACTCCTGGAACTGGGGGCCAAGAGCGTGACCGTACTGCGCGACGGCGGCCGGGAGGAGACGGTCCCCACCGCCGACCTGGCCGTCGGCGACCGCTTCCTGGTCCGCCCGGGCGAAAAGGTCGCCACCGACGGCACCGTTGTCGAAGGCACCTCCGCCGTCGACGCCGCCCTGCTCACCGGCGAGTCCGTGCCGGTCGAGGTCGCCCCCGGCGACGCCGTCACCGGCGCCACGCTCAACGCCGGCGGCCGCCTGGTCGTCGAGGCCACCCGGGTCGGCGCCGACACCCAGCTCGCCCGCATGGCCAAGCTCGTGGAGGACGCCCAGAACGGCAAGGCGTCCGCCCAGCGCCTGGCCGACCGGATCTCCGCCGTCTTCGTCCCCGTCGTCATCGCCCTGGCACTCGGCACACTCGGCTTCTGGCTCGGCACCGGCGCCGGCCTGACCGCCGCGTTCACCGCCGCCGTGGCCGTGCTGATCATCGCCTGCCCCTGCGCGCTGGGCCTGGCCACCCCGACCGCCCTCATGGTCGGCACCGGCCGCGGCGCCCAGCTCGGCATCCTGATCAAGGGCCCCGAGGTACTGGAGACCACCCGCAGGGCCGACACGATCGTCCTCGACAAGACCGGCACGGTGACCACCGGCCGGATGACCCTGCTCGCCGTCCACACCACCGCGTCGACGGACGAGAAGGAGGTACTCCGCCTGGCGGGCGCCCTGGAGCACGCGTCCGAGCACCCGATCGCCCGGGCCGTGGCCGCCGGAGCCGTCGAGCGGACGGGCGGCCCCCTGCCCACCCCCGAGGACTTCGCGAACGTACCCGGGCTCGGTGTGCAGGGCGTCGTCGAGGGCCACGCGGTCCTGGTCGGCCGCACCCGGCTGCTGGCCGACTGGGCGATGGAGCTGCCCGCCGGACTCGAACGGGCCCGGGCCGAGGCCGAGGCGGCGGGCCGCACCGCGATCGCGGTGGCCTGGGACGGCGAGGCACGCGCGGTCCTGGAGGTGGCGGACGCGGTCAAGGAGACCAGCGCGGAGGCGATCGGCCGGCTGCGCGCGCTGGGCCTGACACCGATCCTGCTGACCGGCGACAACAGGGCCGTGGCCGAGTCCGTGGCCCGCGAGGTGGGCATCGACGAGGTCTTCGCGGAGGTCATGCCCGAGGACAAGGTGGACGTCGTCAAGCGGCTCCAGGCCGAGGGGCGCAGCGTCGCCATGGTCGGTGACGGCGTCAACGACGCCGCCGCCCTCGCGCAGGCCGACCTCGGCCTCGCCATGGGCACGGGCACCGACGCCGCCATCGAGGCGGGCGACCTGACGCTCGTACGGGGCGACCTCCTCGCGGCGGCCGACGCGATCCGCCTGTCGCGCAGGACGCTGGGCACCATCAGGTCCAACCTCTTCTGGGCCTTCGCCTACAACGTCGCCGCCCTCCCCCTGGCCGCCGCCGGCCTCCTCAACCCGATGATCGCCGGAGCGGCCATGGCCTTCTCCTCCGTCTTCGTCGTCGGCAACTCGCTGCGCCTGCGCGGCTTCAAGGCCGCCGGCGCCTGACCGGACCGCCCCTGTGCCAAGCCGGTCGCGCTCCGGCCCGGCACAGGGGCGGACGCACGCGTACGGGCCGCCGGATCCGGGAGACCGCCGGGAGCGGCGGCCGGCGTCGCGGCAGAATGAAGCCCATGAACGCCACGGCCGCCACCCCGCCGCACCCCGCGCACGACGACCTGGTCCGCCGCTGGCTGGACACCCTGCCGGCCGGCGGCGAGCTGTCCGCCGACCCCCGCCCGTACGCCGAGAACCTCCTCGCCCGCTGGGCCGAACCCCAGCGGCGCTACCACCGCACCGACCACCTGGTGGCAGTCCTCGGCCACCTCGACACACTGGCCGGCCACGCCGACGACCCGGCCGCCGTGCGCCTCGCCGCCTGGTTCCACGACGCCGTGTACCGCCCCGACCGCTCCGAGAACGAGGAGCGCAGCGCCCTGCTCGCCGAGCGCGCCCTGGCCGAGCTCGGTCTCGACGCGGCCCGCACCGCCGAGGTCGCCCGCCTGGTGCGCCTCACCGCCACCCACGACCCCGCCCCCGGGGACACCAACGGCGAGGCGCTCTGCGACGCGGACCTGGCGATCCTGGCCGCCGCCCCCGAGCCGTACGCCGCCTACGCGGCGGCGGTCCGCGAGGAGTACGGCTTCGTGCCCGACGACGCGTTCCGCGAGGGGCGCGCGGCGGTCCTGCGGCAGCTCCTGGGCCTGCCCGCGCTGTTCCGTACGCCGCACGGGCGGACGGAGTGGGAGGCGCGGGCACGCCAGAACCTGTCCACGGAGCTGGACCTGCTCACCGTCTGAGCGGCACGACCGGCCCGACGCCGGGCCCCGTGTCCGCCCCGCGCCCGGACCCGCCCGGGAATGCCACCCGCCCCCGCGGTGTTCTCCCCTGTCATGCCTGCCTCTGCCGACCGACGCTCCCGCATGCCCCTCGCCGTCTACATACTCGGCCTGGCGGTCTTCGCCCTCGGCACCAGCGAGTTCATGCTGTCCGGGCTGCTCCCGCCGATCGCCGCCGACATGGACGTCTCGATCCCGCGAGCCGGGCTGCTGATCTCGGCCTTCGCCATCGGCATGGTGATCGGCGCGCCCCTGCTGGCCGTCGCCACCCTGCGTCTCCCCCGCCGTACGACCCTGATCACCCTGATCACGGTGTTCGGCCTCGGTCAGGTCGCCGGCGCGCTGGCGCCCTCGTACGAGCTGCTGTTCGCCTCGCGCGTGGTGAGCGCCTTCGCGTGCGCCGGGTTCTGGGCGGTGGGCGCGGCGGTCGCCATCGCCATGGTGCCGGTGAACGCGCGGGCGCGGGCGATGGCCGTCATGATCGGCGGGCTGAGCATCGCGAACGTGCTGGGCGTCCCGGCCGGGGCGTTCCTCGGCGAGCACCTCGGCTGGCGCTCGGCGTTCTGGGCGGTGGGCGCGGCCTCCGCGCTCGCCCTGGTGGGCGTCGTGACGTCGATCCCCCGCATCCCGCTGCCGGAGCGGAAGCCGCGCCTCGGGAAGGAGCTGGCGATCTACCGCGACGGCCAGGTCTGGCTCGCCATCACGATCACGGCGCTCGCGGCGGGCGGCGTGTTCTGCGCGTTCAGCTACCTCGCGCCGCTGCTCACGGACGTGGCGGGGCTGGAAGCGGGCTGGGTGCCCACCGTCCTGGCGCTGTTCGGCATCGGCGCGCTGGTGGGTACGACGGTGGGCGGCCGGGTCGCGGACGCGCACCTCTTCGGCGTACTGATCAGCGGCATCGCGGCGTCGACGGTGTTCCTCGTCGTACTGGCCCTCTTCGCGTCCGGCCCGGTGGTGGCCGTGGCGCTGTCGTTCCTGCTCGGCCTCTCGGCGTTCTACACGGCGCCCGCGCTCAACGCCCGCATGTTCAACGTCGCGGGCGCGGCCCCGACCCTGGCGGGGGCGACGACGACGGCGGCGTTCAACCTGGGCAACACGGGCGGGCCGTGGCTGGGCGGCACCGTCATCGACTCGGGCTTCGGCTTCGCGTCCACGGCGTGGGCGGGCGCGGCGATGACCGTGCTGGCGCTGGTGGCGGTGGTCCTCTCACTGCGGCTTCAGCGGTCCCGCTCCCGTCTGGTGGCGTCCTCGGCGTCCACACCGGCACCGGCCGCCCAGGAGCCCGTGCCCACCGAACGCGGCTGACGCCGGTTCCGCCCACCCACGCCGGGGCGGGCTGCCGGACACCGGGGCGGCCGTCCCTGGCTGATCCGGCGCCGCCCCTACGCCGACCGCCCCTTGGGCCGCCGCAGCCCCGCCTCCGTCAGCCGGCGTACGAGCTCCTTGGAGCCCACCTCCACGGCCCCGGCCGCCACCGCGTCCGCGTACCGCACGTCCGGCACGTCGTAGTGGTCCCGCTCGAACGCCTTCGGCGGACAGCCGATCGACGCCGCGAACGCGTGCAGTTCCTCGAACGAGACGTCGCTCACCAGGTGCGACCACATCCGGCCGTGCCCCGGCCACGTCGGCGGGTCGATGTACACCGTCACCGCAGGCCGCCGACGGGCGCCACGATCACGGACGCCTTCGCGCACACCCAGTGCGGATCCGGCCCCAGCTCCGGTGCGACCTCCAGCGCGTGCGGCTCCACGTCCGTGCACACCGGGCAGATCGGCCACCGGCCGTACTTCTCCAGCAGCGCGTCCTGCACGTCCTGGGCGATCAGCCCCGTCACGTACGCCGCGCCCTCGGGCCACTGCTCCACCCACCACCGCCGGTGCACGACCGCGTCCTCCACCATCGACACGACGTCCGCCTGCGCCACCTCCCGGGCCGCGAGGTCCGCCATGACCAGGGCGCGGGCGGCGTGCAACGCCTGCTCCACGGGGGAGGGAATGGGATCCATGCAGCCATTGTCGCGCGCCCTGCCCCGGCCGCCGCGAACCACGTCCGCCGTCCCGCCCACCAGGGGTTGACGGCCCTCACCGGTCGAAAATATCTTTCACTCGTGACCAATCCCGTGAAGGAAAGTTTCACCGCGACCGCCCGCGCCGCCGCCCCGCCGGCCCCCGCCGCCCTCGCGGCCAAGGTCCGCACCCTGGCCGCCGCCCCGCCGGCCCCCGCCGCCCTCGCGGCCAAGGTCCGCACCCTGGCCCCCTCCATGACCCGCTCCATGCAGCGCGTCGCGGAAGCCGTCGCCGCCGACCCGGCCGGGTGCGCCGCCCTCACGGTCACCGGCCTGGCGGAACTCACGGGCACCAGCGAGGCGACCGTCGTCCGCACCGCCCGCCTGCTGGGCTACCCCGGCTACCGCGACCTGCGCCTCGCGCTCGCCGGGCTCGCCGCCCAGCAGCAGTCCGGCCGCGCGCCCTCCGTGACCGCCGACATCGCCGTCGACGACCCGATCGCCGACGTTGTGGCCAAGCTGGCGTACGACGAGCAGCAGACCCTCGCCGACACCGCCGCCGGTCTGGACACCGTCCAGCTCGGCGCGGCCGTCACCGCCCTCGCCACCGCCCGCCGCATCGACATCTACGGCGTCGGCGCCTCCTCCCTCGTCGGCATGGACCTCGCCCAGAAACTGCTGCGCATCGGCCTCATCGCGCACGCCCACGCCGACCCGCACCTCGCCGTCACCAACGCCGTCCAGCTCCGCGCCGGCGACGTGGCGATAGCCATCACGCACTCCGGCTCGACCGGCGACGCCATCGAGCCGCTGCGGGTCGCCTTCGACCGGGGGGCCACCACGGTCGCGATCACCGGCCGCCCCGACGGGCCCGTGTCGCAGTACGCCGACCACGTCCTCACCACGTCGACCGCCCGCGAGAGCGAACTGCGCCCGGCCGCCATGTCCAGCCGTACGAGCCAGCTCCTCGTCGTGGACTGCCTGTTCATAGGCGTCGCCCAGCGCACGTACGAGACGGCGGCGCCCGCCCTCGCCGCCTCCTACGAGGCCCTCGCCCACCGTCACGCTCCGCGCGGCGGCAGCCGCTGACCGCCGGGGTCAAGAACCCCGGCACGGATCCGCAGCAGTACGACGAGAAAGAGCCGCACTCCCCATGACCTCCACCTCCCGCCCGTACGGCGAACTGCGCGCCCAGCTCGCCACCCTCACCACCGAGGCGTTCCGCCCCGAGCTCGCCGACATCGACCGGCTCCCGACCGCCGAGATCGCCCGGATCATGAACGGCGAGGACCGTTCCGTCCCCGAGGCCGTCGCCGCCCGGCTCCCCGAGATCGCCGCCGCCATCGACGCCACCGCCGCGCGCATGGCCCGCGGCGGCCGTCTCGTCTACGCGGGCGCCGGCACGGCGGGACGGCTCGGCGTACTGGACGCCAGCGAGTGTCCGCCGACCTTCAACACCGACCCGTCCCAGGTCGTCGGCCTGATCGCCGGCGGCCCCACCGCGATGATCAAGGCGGTCGAGGGCGCGGAGGACTCGAAGGAGCTGGCGGCGGCCGACCTCGACGCACTGGGCCTGACCCCGGACGACACCGTCGTCGGCATCTCCGCCTCCGGCCGCACCCCGTACGCGATCGGCGCCGTCGAGCACGCCCGGCGCACCGGCGCCCTCACCATCGGCCTGTCCAGCAACGAGGACAGCGCGCTGGGAGCCGCCGCCGAGCACCGCCTGGAGATCGTCGTCGGCCCCGAGCTCCTGACCGGCTCGACCCGCCTCAAGGCGGGCACCGCCCAGAAGCTCGTCCTCAACATGCTCTCGACGATCACCATGATCCGGCTGGGCAAGACGTACGGGAACCTCATGGTCGACGTACGCGCCTCCAACGAGAAGCTGCACGCCCGCTCCCGCCGCATCGTCGCGCTCGCCACCGGTGCGCAGGACACGGAGATCGAGGCCGCCCTCACCGCCACCGACGGCGAGGTGAAGAACGCCATCCTGGTGCTCCTCGGGTCGGTCGACGGCCCCACCGCCGCCCGCCTTCTCGGCGAAGCGGGCGGCCACTTGCGCGTGGCGCTGCGGGCCGCCGCCGCCCGTACCGCCTGAACTGGGGGGACCACCCCCGCACAGCAAGGCACCACGCACCATGACAGAGAACAAGAACCGCGCCACCGCCGCCGCGATCCTTCCGCTCGTCGGAGGCGCGGGGAACGTCACCTCCATCGCCCACTGCATGACCCGCCTCCGGCTGGGCCTGCGCGACCGCTCCCTCGTCCAGGACGAACGCCTGGCGGCCCTGCCCGCCGTCCTGGGCGTGGTGGAGGACACCACCTACCAGATCGTCCTCGGCCCCGGCACGGTCGCCCGGGTCACCCCGGAGTTCGAGGCCCTCGTCGAGGAGGAACGCGCGGGCGCCGCGCCCGCCCCCCTCACCGCCGGCGAACTCGCCGACCGGGGCGCCGCCCTGCGGGCCGAACAGAAGACGCGCAACGCCACCCCGTTCAAGCTCTTCCTGCGCAGGATCGCGAACATCTTCGTCCCGCTGATCCCCGCCCTCATCGGCTGCGGCGTCATCGCCGGCTTCAACGGCCTGCTGGTCAACCTCGGCCTGCTCCCCGCCGTCACCCCCGCGCTCGCCGCGATCGCCACCGGCTTCATGGCCCTGATCGCCGTCTTCGTCGGCCTCAACACCGCGAAGGAGTTCGGCGGCACCCCCATCCTGGGCGGCGCGGTCGCCGCGATCATCGTCTTCCCGGGCGTCGCGAAGGCCGACGCGTTCGGCCAGCCGCTCTCGCCCGGCCAGGGCGGAGTGCTCGGCGCGCTCGGCGCGGCGGTGCTCGCGGTGTACGTCGAGAAGTGGTGCCGCCGGTGGGTCCCCGAAGCCCTGGACGTCCTGGTGACGCCCACCCTCACCGTCCTGGTCTCGGGCCTCGTCACCGTCTTCGGCCTGATGTTCGTGGCCGGCGAGGTCGCCTCCGCCATCGGCCACTTCGCCGACTGGCTGCTGTCCACCGGCGGCGCGGCGGCCGGCTTCGTGCTCGGCGGACTCTTCCTGCCCCTCGTCATGCTCGGTCTGCACCAGGCCCTCATCCCGATCCACACCACCCTCATCGAGCAGCAGGGCTTCACCGTCCTGCTCCCGATCCTCGCCATGGCCGGCGCGGGCCAGGTCGGCGCGGCCTTCGCGGTGTACGTCCGCCTCCCCCGCAACGGATCCGTCCGACGCACCATCAAGTCCGCGCTCCCCGCCGGTTTCCTCGGCGTGGGCGAACCCCTCATCTACGGCGTCTCGCTGCCCCTCGGCCGCCCGTTCGTCACCGCCTGCGTCGGCGGCGCGTTCGGCGGCGGTTTCGTCGGCCTGTTCAACCAGCTCGGGGACTCCTTCGGCTCCACCGCCATCGGCCCGTCCGGCTGGGCCCTGTTCCCCCTCCTGGCCGGAAACCAGGGCATGGGCGTGATGGTCGCCGTGTACGCCGGCGGACTGGCCGTCGGTTACGCCGCCGGGTTCCTGGCCACGTACTTCTTCGGCTTCAGCCGGCAGATGCTGACCGACCTGAACGCCGACGACCCCGCCGGCGGCCTGATCGCAGCCTCCGGGACACCGGCCCCGCCGCCCTCTCCGGGCGCCTCCGAGAAGGCGCCCGCCGCACTCTGACCCCACCGCCTCACCGAGACCGCGAGCGCCCGATGGCGGCACCCCGCACGGGGTGCTGCCGTCGTGCGCCACGCCTCACGGCAGCCGGCCCTCCGCGTTGATCTCTCTCACGCGGGCTCTCAGCACCTCACCGAGCGCGACCGGCCGCACGTCCTGCGGCGGACAGTCCCACTCCTTGCCGCCGCCGGGCGGTCGTAGCTGTACGTAAGTGCCCACCCGGCCCATGACCCGGCCCACCCGCCCGTCCCGGACGTCCACCGCGTACGCTCCCGCCTCCGGCGGTTCCCCCTCCGTCATGCCTTCAGCGCCTGGAGTACGGCGGCGAGCCGCAGCGCGGTGTCCAGATTGCAACGCCCCAGGTCCACCAGGGGATACCGGGCGTCGCTGGCCAGCGACACCACGTCCACCCGCAGCGACGGCAGCGTCACCTCCACCACCCCGAGCCCCTTCCGCAACTGGGCCACCACTTCTTCCGCGGCCCGCAGCCGCTCCGGCGATCGCACCACCATGTCCAGGCACCTCCACACGCTGAGTGTTCGCTTTCCTCACACAGAGTGGCCGATCCGGCACTACCGTGGGGCAGAAGGCCGCCCAACAACCCCATATGTACGACAGGGAGTTGCCATGCCCGGTCCAAAGGACCTCGATCCGTCGTCCTCTCCACGCGCGCTGCTGGGCGCGGAACTGCGCCACGCGCGCGAGAAAGTGGGCCTCACTCAGGAGGAACTCGGCCAGCCGCTCTTCGTCAGTGGCTCGTTCATCGGCCAACTGGAGGCGGGCACTCGTCGGATGATGCCGGAGTACGCCGTGAAGATAGACGAGATCCTGGAGACGGGCGGATTCTTCGCGCGGAACTGCCGGGCGGCCACAAAGTCGAAGTACCCGGACCACTTCGCCGAGGCGGCCGAGGCAGAGGCGATCGCGACGGCGATCAAGGAGTACGCGCCGCTGCTCATCCCCGGCCTGTTGCAGACGGAGCCGTACGCGAGGGCGATCTTCCGCGCGTACCAGCCGACGGCGACGGAAGAGGTGATCGACGGCCTCGTGGCGGCGCGGCTGGAGCGCGCCCACCTGCTGGACGACCCAACAAAGCCGCTGTTGTGGGTGGTTCTGGACGAGGCGGTGCTGCGGCGGACGGTGGGCGAGCGGGCGGAGATGGCGGGGGCGCTGCACCATGTGGCGGCTGTGGCTCGCCGCCACAGGGCCATTGTCCAGGTGTTGCCCTTCGCCGCAGGCGGTCATGCGGCCATGGGTGGGGCCCTCAAGCTGATGACCTTTGAAGACGCACCCCCACTCGCCTATCTGCAGGGGCCCGGAGCCGGCCAGTTAGAGGATGACCCGGCCACGGTCGCTCGCCATCAACTGGCCTACGATCTGGTTGCGGCCATCGCACTGTCGCCCAAGGACTCCCTGGCCCTGATCGCATCAGTGGCGGAGGATTATGGCCATGAAGAGCAGCCCTGAGTACGACCTGAGCGCGGCAACCTGGCACAAGTCCAGCTACAGCGACGGCAGCGGCGGCGACTGCCTGGAGGTCTCCGACAGCGACCCCCGCATCGTCCCCGTCCGGGACTCCAAGAACCCCGCCGGCCCGGCTCTCGTCTTCCCGGCCGCCGCCTGGTCCGCCTTCGTCGGCGGTCTCAAGCGGCGGTAGACGCAACCGCACGCACGACGACGCCTGCCCTCCACCCCGAGCCGGGGGTGGAGGGCAGGCTGCCACCGCAGGAGGTCAGAGACCGCCTGTGAACAGGAGTTTGTCGGGAGTGCCCGGGGTGACGCCCGACAGGACGTTCTTGGTGGACGTGGTGTCGAGCCAGGCGGCGATCTCCTCCGTCGTGGCCGCGGGGTTGGTGCTGTTGTAGAGCAGGGCGGTGCCGGCCACGTGGGGAGAGGCCATGGACGTACCGTTCAGGGCGACGCTGCCGCCGCCGAGTCTGGCCGAGACGATCTCGGTGCCCGGCGCGTAGAGCTCCACGCAGGTGCCGTGGTTGGAGAACGGGGCCTCCGCGTCCGCGCGGTCGGACGCGGCTACGGTGACCACCCGTTCGGCGGATGCCGGGGAGACGGTGCAGGCGTCCTTCGAGTCGTTGCCCGCCGCCATGACCGGCAGGACACCGCTGTTCGCAAGGGCGTCGGCGGCGTTGTTCACCAGCTCCGACTTGGGGCCGCCGAGCGACGCGTTGAGGACCGCCGGCCGCTCGGGGTCCCGTGCCGCGTGGGAGGCCGCCCATTCGAGGCCGGCGACGACCGTGGCGTTGCTGCCGTTGCCCTCGCAGTCGATGACGCGGACGCTGTAGAGCTGCGCACGGCGTGCCACGCCGTACGTCGCGCCTGCCACCGTGCCCGCGACATGGGTGCCGTGCCCCTGGCAGTCCGCCCCGAAGCGCCCCTCGCCCTGGAACGCGTCGAAGCCGAACCGCGCACGGCCGCCGAACTCGGCGTGGTGGTAGTCGATGCCGGTGTCGAGGATGTACGCGACCCCTCCGGCGCCGGTGGCGGCGGCGGTGAACTGGTTGTCGAGCGGCAGGGCGCGCTGGTCGATCCGGTCGAGCCCCCAGGAGGCGGCGGGTCCCTTCACGGTGACCTTGGCGTCCTGCTCCACGGCCGCCACGTGCGGATCGGCCCGTACGAGCTTCAGTTGGGCGTCGGTGAGCTTGGCGGCGAAGCCGTGCATGACCTTGGTGAAACTGAACAGCGGTGTCACGCCCGCCTGGCTCGCCACTTTGGCGACGTCGGACGCGGGTTTCGTTTCGACGAGGTACTGACCCGGGACGGCCTGGTCCACGAGTCTGAGCGGCGCGGGCGTGGAGCGGTCGGGCTCCGTCGCGGAGGCGGACAACGGTCCTACGGTCGCCAGGACAGCCGCGGCGGCGGCCGCGAGGGCGATCCTCATGGAATTCGGCATGGTCACGATGGCACCATGCAGAAACGATCAAGCGCAATCACTCGCCGTGGTGGTTTGAATACATTCAGTAAGTGCACCGAAGTGGGTGAACGCGGAAACGCCCGAAGGCGGCACCCCCGCAGTGGGAGTGCCGCCCTCGGTCGCGTACGCGGTACGGCGAATGGAGCCGCTGATCCTCGCGGATCAGAAGTCCATGTCACCGCCCGGCATGCCGCCACCGGCAGGCGCGGACGACTTCTCCGGCTTGTCGGCGATGACGGCCTCGGTGGTGAGGAACAGCGCGGCGATGGACGCGGCGTTCTGGAGCGCGGAACGCGTGACCTTCGCCGGGTCGATGATGCCCTCGGCGATCATGTCGACGTACTCGCCGGTCGCGGCGTTCAGACCGTGGCCGACGGCCAGGTTGCGCACCTTCTCGACGACGACGCCACCCTCGAGACCACCGTTGACGGCGATCTGCTTGAGCGGGGCCTCCAGCGCGAGCTTCACGGCGTTGGCGCCGGTCGCCTCGTCGCCCGAGAGCTCGAGCTTCTCGAAGACGGCCGTGGCCTGGAGCAGAGCCACGCCACCACCGGCGACGATGCCCTCCTCGACGGCGGCCTTGGCGTTGCGCACCGCGTCCTCGATGCGGTGCTTGCGCTCCTTGAGCTCGACCTCGGTGGCGGCACCGGCCTTGATGACGGCCACGCCGCCGGCCAGCTTCGCCAGGCGCTCCTGGAGCTTCTCGCGGTCGTAGTCCGAGTCGGAGTTCTCGATCTCGGCACGGATCTGGTTGACGCGGCCCTGGACCTGGTCGCTGTCACCGGCGCCGTCGACGATCGTCGTCTCGTCCTTGGTGATGACGACCTTGCGGGCGCGGCCGAGCAGGTCGAGACCGGCGTTCTCCAGCTTGAGGCCGACCTCCTCGGAGATGACGGTGCCACCGGTGAGGATGGCGATGTCGCCGAGCATGGCCTTGCGGCGGTCACCGAAGCCCGGAGCCTTGACGGCGACGGACTTGAAGGTGCCACGGATCTTGTTGACGACGAGCGTGGACAGCGCCTCGCCCTCGACGTCCTCCGCGATGATCAGCAGCGGCTTGCCCGACTGCATGACCTTCTCCAGCAGCGGAAGGAGGTCCTTCACGTTGGAGATCTTGGAGTTGACGATCAGGATGTACGGGTCGTCGAGCGACGACTCCATGCGCTCCATGTCGGTGGCGAAGTACGCCGAGATGTAGCCCTTGTCGAAGCGCATGCCCTCGGTGAGCTCAAGCTCGAGACCGAAGGTCTGCGACTCCTCGACGGTGATGACGCCTTCCTTGCCGACCTTGTCCATCGCCTCGGCGATGAGCTCGCCGATCTGGGTGTCGGCGGCGGAGATGGAAGCCGTGGAAGCGATCTGCTCCTTGGTCTCCACGTCCTTGGCCTGCTCGAGCAGAGCGGCGGAGACGGCCTCGACGGCCTTCTCGATACCGCGCTTGAGGGCCATCGGGTTGGCGCCGGCGGCGACGTTGCGCAGGCCCTCGCGGACCAGAGCCTGGGCGAGGACGGTCGCGGTCGTCGTACCGTCACCGGCGACGTCGTCGGTCTTCTTCGCGACTTCCTTGACCAGCTCGGCGCCGATCTTCTCGTACGGGTCCTCGAGCTCGATCTCCTTGGCGATGGAAACACCATCGTTGGTGATCGTGGGGGCGCCCCACTTCTTCTCGAGGACGACGTTGCGGCCCTTGGGGCCGAGGGTGACCTTGACGGCGTCGGCGAGCTGGTTCATCCCGCGCTCGAGACCGCGCCGTGCCTCCTCGTCGAACGCGATGATCTTGGCCATGTGAAGTGGTCCTCCCGGACTGGGGTGGATTCTCCGGACCGAGTGGCGCCCGCGACGGACGGCCAGCCTGCCTGGTGGTTTTCCTTGTCCCACCAGGCCTGCGGGCCTCACCGGCCCGGTCCTTCTGTCACTCTCACTGGGAGAGTGCTAACAGTGCTACCGCCAATGATTAGCACTCGACCCCTTCGAGTGCAAGCGTCTCCCTCGGATGTGGACAGACGTCCGGAGCGGCCCGGCACGCAGGAAGGGCCTGTACCCGGTGCGGGGTACAGACCCTTCATGCGTGAGTGCGTCGGTGGCCGTTCGCGCCGAGATCAGACGGCGAGCTTGACCATGTCCGCCTGCGGACCCTTCTGGCCCTGCGAGATCTCGAATTCGACTCGCTGACCTTCTTCAAGGGTGCGGTACCCGTCCATCTGGATCGCGCTGTAGTGGACGAAAACATCCGCACCACCGTCGACCGCGATGAAGCCGTACCCCTTCTCCGCGTTGAACCACTTGACGGTGCCCTGAGCCATGCCTAACTCCCCTATTACTGGCCCTTGCACAGGACCGCACTTCGCGGGCCCTGGGTCAGACTCCTCCGCCCTCCGACAGGAGAGGGCGTGCGCCGGAACGCGTCGACCGCCGCTGAATGTATCTGCCCAACTGCCCTCTGCAACAGGTCAATCCGACGAGAAATCTGGGCATGGGGGAACGCGCGAAAGCGAATAATTCTCAGGTTTCCCGGGCAAGTCGGTCCGGACAAGTCGCACATGGGCGGGCAATTCGGTCCGGTACTTTGACTGCTTCTCACCGCGCGGGGCCGCATTCTCATATGCGTCCGGCACAGGCGGCGGAGGGGGCTTCCCCAACTGTACCGCGCTCAACCATGCAGAATTGCCCCCTCCGCTTTCTGTGGCGGAGGGGGCAATGAACGTGCGGAGAGGCGTGCGGGGCAATATCAGCCACTCACACGACCGAAATCAGCCTCCGGCGACGGCCGGAATGATCGAAACGCCGGCGCCGTCGGGCGTGGCGGTCTCCAGACCCTGCTCGAAGCGCACGTCGTCGTCGTTGACGTACACGTTCACGAAGCGGCGCAGCTTGCCCTGGTCGTCCAGCACACGGGCCGCGATGCCGGCGTGGTTCTTCTCCAGGTCGGCGATGACGTCGGCGAGGGTCGCCCCCTCGGCCGCGACCTCGGCCTTGCCGTCCGTGTACGTACGAAGGATGGTCGGGATGCGGACGTTGACACTCATGCGAGGCCAGCCTCTCGGAAAGAGTCCAGGTTGGGGCGGATGACGGCGGACTGGCCCGTCGTCGGGGCCACCGCCTCAAGGGTCTTCAGGCCGTCGCCCGTGTTGAGCACGACGGTGGTGAGGGTCGGGTCCAGCAGGCCGGCCTCGATGAGCTTCTTCGTCACGCCGACGGTCACGCCGCCCGCGGTCTCCGCGAAGATGCCCTCCGTCTCGGCCAGCAGCTTGATGGAGTCCACGACCTGCTCGTCGTTGACGTCCTCGACCGCGCCGCCCGTGCGCCGGGCGATGTCCAGCACGTACGGGCCGTCGGCCGGGTTGCCGATCGCGAGGGACTTGGCGATCGTGTTCGGCTTCTGCGGCCGTACGACGTCGTGCCCGGCCTTGAAGGCCGTCGACACCGGCGAGCAGCCCTCGGCCTGGGCGCCGAAGATCTTGTACGGCTTGTCCTCGACCAGCCCCAGGGCGATGAGCTCCTTCAGACCCTTGTCGATCTTCGTGAGCTGCGAGCCCGAGGCGATCGGGATGACGAGCTGGTCCGGCAGCCGCCAGCCGAGCTGCTCGCAGATCTCGTACGCCAGGGTCTTGGAGCCCTCGCCGTAGTACGGGCGCAGGTTGACGTTGACGAAGCCCCAGCCCTCGCCCAGCGGGTCGCCGATGAGCTCCGAGCAGAAGCGGTTGACGTCGTCGTAGTTGCCCTCGATGCCGACCAGCTCGCCGCCGTAGACGGAGGCCATGACGACCTTGCCCTGCTCCAGGTCGTGCGGGATGAACACGCACGAGCGGAAACCGGCCCGCGCGGCGGCGGCGCCGACCGCGCCGGCGAGGTTGCCGGTGGAGGAGCAGGAGAGCGTCGTGAAGCCGAACGCGCGGGCGGCCTCGACGGCGATCGCGACGACACGGTCCTTGAAGGAGTGCGTCGGGTTGCCGGAGTCGTCCTTCACGTACAGAGCACCGGTGACGCCCAGCTCGCGGGCCAGGTTGTCGGCCTTGACGAGCTTGGTGAAGCCCGGGTTCAGACTCGGCTTGCCGGCCACGTCGGCGGGCACGGGCAGCAGGGGCGCGTACCGCCAGATGTTGTCCGGTCCGGCCTCGATCTGCTTGCGCAGGCGCTCCGGGTCACCGAGCGGCAGCTCGTAGGCGACTTCGAGCGGGCCGAAACAGGAAGAACACGCGAAGATGGGACCGAGTTCGAATCGTTCTCCGCACTCGCGGCAGGAAAGCGCGGTGGCGGGGCCCAGGTCGACGGGCAGGGAATTCGTGGTGCTTGCATCGGCTTCAGCAGACTGCACAGCCATGGTGGCGAGGCCCTTTCTCCTCATCTTCCCCACGGCGCGTTTCGCCGTGAGACGGAATTGGCACCGTCCCCACCGTTACCTCGCGGTCGGCGGAATGGTTGCCGGGACTTCAACGGGCCGTTCCCTCAGTCCCTCTGGATGAGCGCTGTGGCGCCGGATCTGGACCCGGCGCGTTTGTCCCGCGGGCCCCCCGAGATGCGAGGGTCCTCCGCGTTGTTCAAGACTGTAACCGAACCCCCGGACGGTTGAGACAGTCGTCCGCACCGCGAGATGGATCACAGGACGAGCCGCGCCAGGCTCGCCGGACGAGGGAGAAGGCCGTGCTGGAAGAGGTGGAGCGCTGGCTTGACCTGCGGTCCTGGTCGACCGCAGACCGGCCGCTGGACCTGCTGCTGGCGGCCAAGACGCGACGCGGGCACACCGTGAGCGTGGTGCTGCCCGCCCTGGACGAGGAGGAGACCGTCGGCGACATCGTCGCGGCGATACGCCACGAACTGATGGAGGCCGTCCCGCTGGTCGACGAACTCGTCGTACTGGACTCCGGCTCCAAGGACCGGACGGCCCAGGTGGCGACCGCGGCGGGCGCGCGGGTCGTCCACCGCGACGCCGTACTCACCCGAATACCGGCACTGCCCGGCAAGGGCGAGGTGCTGTGGCGGTCGCTCTTCGTCACCGACGGTGACATCGTGTGCTTCATCGACTCGGACCTGAAGGACTTCTCCGCCTCCTTCGTGTCCGGCATCGTCGGGCCGCTGCTGACCGACCCCGACGTGCACTTCGTCAAGGCGATGTACGACCGGCCGCTGGGCGAAGCCACAGGTCAGGGCGGTCGGGTCACCGAGCTGGTCGCGCGTCCCATCCTCAACCTGCACTGGCCGCAGCTGGCCGGGTTCGTCCAGCCGCTGGGTGGCGAGTACGCCGTACGCCGCTCGCTGCTCGAACGCCTGCCCTTCCCGGTCGGTTACGGAGTGGAACTGGGCCTCCTCGTCGACTCCCTCCACACGGTCGGCCTCGACGCACTGGCCCAGGTCGACGTCGGGGTGCGCAAGCACCGCCACCAGGACGGGCAGGCGCTCGGGCGGATGGCCGCCACGATCTACCGGACGGCCCAGCTCCGCCTCTCGCGCGGCAACATCGTGCGGCCGGCGCTGACACAGTTCGAGCGGGGCGCGGACGGGGTCGGCTTCGTACCGCGGACGCACCCGGTCGACACGGAGGAGCGGCCGCCGATGTGCGAGATCGCGGAGTACGCGACGCGGCGGGTGGCGTGAGGGCGGCGCACTCCCCCGGTGCCGGGAGTGGCGTGGTGGCCACTGTGGCCGGTGTGAGCCGTACGCACGTTTGAGGGGTATCCGGACGGGCTAGGTTCGGCACATGGTCTCCGAGCGCGCTGCACAGGTTCTCGTCGCTTCCAACCGCGGCCCGGTTTCGTACACCCTCCGTGACGACGGCACGCTCGCCGCCAAGCGCGGCGGCGGCGGCCTCGTCTCCGGTCTCTCCGCCATCGGGTCGGACGCCGACTCCCTGTGGGTCTGCTCGGCCCTCGGGGACGGCGACCGGGAGGCCGTGCGGCGCGGGACGGGCACGGCCGGCGTACGGATGCTCGACATCGACGCCGGGACGCACGCGGACGCGTACAACGGCATCGCGAACTCCGTGCTGTGGTTCGTCCACCACATGCTGTACCAGACGCCGCTGGAGCCGGTCTTCGACGCGGAGTTCCGGCGGCAGTGGGCGGCGTACGAGACGTACAACCGCGCCTTCGCCGACGCGCTGGCGGCCGAGGCCGCTCCGGGGGCGGCGGTGCTGGTGCAGGACTACCACCTGTGCCTGGTGCCCGGCATGCTGGGCGAGCTGCGGCCCGACCTGCGGATCGGCCACTTCACGCACACGCCGTGGGCGCCGGTCGACTACTTCCGCCTGCTGCCGGACGACATCGCGCGGCAGCTCCTGCGGGGGCTGCTCGGCGCGGACCGGGTCGCGTTCCTGACCCGGCGCTGGGCTGACGCGTTCGCCGCGTGCGCGGTGGACGTGCTGGGCGCGGACGCCCTCGACGGCACGGCCGTCTCGGTGCACGGCCTCGGCGCGGACGCGGACTTCCTGCGGGAGCGGGCGCACCAGGAGGACGTCGGCGAGTGGCTGGTCCGGCTGCGGGAACGGGTCGGGGACGGGCGCCGCACGATCGTCCGGGTGGACCGCACCGAACTCTCCAAGAACATCGTCCGCGGCCTGCTCGCGTACCGGCGGCTGCTCGCGGACCGGCCCGAGTGGCGGGGCCGCGTCGTGCACATCGCGTTCGCCTACCCGTCGCGGCAGGACCTCGCGGTGTACCGCGACTACACGGCCCAGGTGCGGCGGCTCGCGGACGAGATCAACGCGGAGTACGGGACGGACGACTGGGAGCCCGTCCTGATGGAGCTGGACGACGACTTCGGGCGGTCGCTGGCGGCGTACCGGATGGCCGACGTGGCGCTGGTGAACCCGATCCGGGACGGCATGAACCTCGTGGCCAAGGAGATGCCGGTCGTCTCCGACGCGGGGTGCGCGCTGGTGCTGTCGCGGGAGGCGGGGGCGTACGAGGAGCTCGGCGCGGACGCGATCGTCGTCAACCCGTACGACGTGACGGCCACGGCGGACGCGCTGCACGAGGCGCTGACGATGGAACCGACGGAACGCGCGGAACGCACGAAGCGCCTGGCGGCGGCGGCCACCGCGCTGCCCCCCACGGCGTGGTTCCTGACCCAACTCGACGCGCTGACGTCGTCTTAGGCGGGGCGGGGTTTCGGGGGCGCTGTGCCGGTTTCGGCGGCGCCGGGCTTCTCGCCTGCCGGAGGCGGGCTCCGGGGGCGGTGCCGCGCCGGAGCGTCTCCTCGGGCGCCGAACCTTGAGCGCCCCCGCACGACCCCACCAGCCACCGTGACCAGTCCTGCCCCGCCCGGGCCGCGCTCTGTGGGCCGGCTTCGGGGGCGGTGCCGCGCCGGGGCGTCTCCTCGGGCGCCGAACCTTCGGCCACCGCTGCGAACCGTTCGGCACGGTTGCGTTCGACACCCTGCGGGGAGCGCCCCCGCACGACCCCACCAGCCACCGTGACCAGTCCTGCCCCGCCGGGGCCGGGGTCTGTGGGCCGGCTTCGGGGGCGGTGCCGCGCCGGGGCGTCTCCTCGGGCGCCGAACCTTCGGCCAACGCTGCGAACCGTTCGGCACCGTTGCGTTCGACACCCTGCGGGGAGCGCCCCCGCACGACCCCACCAGCCACCGTGACCACTTCGGCCGCGCCGGGGCCGCCCGGTACACCGCCGGGGTGGAGGGGCGAGACCGGGCAAGTCCGGTCCGCCGGGGGCGTGCGCCAGCCCCGCGACCCGGGTTGCACCAACCAGCCCGTCCGGCGCTTGAGGACACGCCCGCAGGGCGTCGGGGGCCGGGGGCCTGCCCCCGGTTCGGGAAGGGGCGGGGTGGGGAAGGCCCCGCGCAGCGGGAGGGGCGGGGCCTTCCTCGGGGGCCGCCCCGCGCAGCGGGGGGCCGGCCCCGGGGGTCAGTCGCGGGGGGACGTCGTGGCGAGGGCGGACAGGAGGGCGACCACTCCCGCGGGGCCGTCCACGACGAGGTCCGCGCGGTCGGCCAGCGCCGGAACCTCCGTGCCGCTGCACACCAGCAGCCCCGGAACCCCCTCCGTCCGCAGCTTCTCCACCGCCGAGAACGCGGCGATGTCGCCCAGGTCGTCCCCCGCGTACAGCACCGACTCCGCCCCGACCTCCCGCACGTACTCCGCGAGCGCCACGCCCTTGTCGACGCCGGGCGGGCGCAGTTCCAGTACCAGGCGGCCGGGTTCGACGATCAGGCCGTGGCGGGCCGCGAGTTCGCCGAGCGGCGCCCGCAGGGACTCGAAGGCCCGTACCGGGTCCTCCGCGCGGCGCGTGTGCACGGCGACGGCCTGCCCCTTCTCCTCGATCCACGAGCCGCGCCACGCGCCGATGCCGTCGAGGAAGCCGGGGAGTTCGGCGCGGGCGGCCTGGACGCCGGGGTGGGGCGCGGGGGCGTGCACGGTGCCGCTGACCGCGTCCCAGCGCTCGGCGCCGTAGTGGCCGAGTACGACGAGGTGTTCGAGGCCCGGCACCCCGGCGAAGCCGCCGTAGCGGACCGCCACGCCGGCCGGGCGGCCGGTGATCACGGCGACGGAGCGGACGTTCGGCGCGAGCGCGGCGAGCGCCGGAACCGCGCCGGGGTGGGCCCGGGACTGCGCCGGGTCGGGAACGATGTCGGCGAGGGTGCCGTCGAAGTCGATGGCGATCAGCGCCCGGTCCGGCGCGGCCAGCAGCGCGGCGAGGCCGTCACGGCCGGCGGGCGTCGCGGGTGTGAACCGGGTCGGCAAGGAGTGCGGTTGCGGTTGGCTGCCCATGCCCCCTGACCCTACCGGCGGCCGTCCGGCTCGGCACGGGCCGGTGGGCCGGGCCGCCGGCCACCGCCTCAGCGGCGCTCGCGGCGTGCGTCGCGGACCCGGCGCAGGCGGTTGACCGTGACGGGGTCGTGGGCGAGGGCGCGGGGGTCGTCCAGCAGGATGTTGAGGAGCTGGTAGTAGCGCGTCGGCGAGATGCCGAGCTGTTCGCGGATCGCCCGCTCCTTCGCCCCCGGCCCCGGCCACGACCGCCGCTCGACGCCCAGCACGGCGCGGTCCCGCTCGCACAGCCCGGCGTCGGGCGTGCCGGGCCGGTCCGCGTCGGGCTCGTCCGGGGCGTAAGGCATATCAGCAGTCTAGAGCGGGGCGGAAACGCTACTCGGCGTTCTCCAGCGTCGACGCCTCGCGGCCGATCGACCCGAGCGTCCCGGCCGGGTCGCCGTCGGGGCCGACGACCGAGCCGATCTGCTTCTTGACGCTCTCGCTGACCTTCGCCCACGAGGTCTTGCCGACCGGGTAGAGCGTCGAGCCGGGCAGCGCTTCGAGGAAGGGCCACAGGTCCTTGTGCGCCGGGTCGTCGGCCATCGCCTCGGAGGCGGAGACGGTGACGGGCAGCAGGTCGTACTCGTCGGCGAACTTCAGGACGTTCTCGTCGCTGTAGGCGAAGTCGAGGAACTTGCCGATCTGACGGGCGTGGCCGTTCTGCTTGAAGCCCATCATCCAGTCCGCGACGCCCATGCTCGACGGCGCCTTGCCCTTGGGCCCGGGCAGCGGCACCATGCCGACCTTGACGCCCTTGCGCTTGGCCTGCTGGAGCAGCGAGGGGTGGCCGTTGAGCATGCCGACCTCGCCGTTCGCGAACGCCGTGAAGGCGGGCTTGCGGTCGAGCTTGCCGGGGGCGACGGGCCCGGTCAGTCCCTCGCCGACGAGGGTGTTCTTCAGCCAGCTGAAGGCTTCGACGTTCTGGTCGGAGTCGATCATGTACGTGCCGACCGAGTCGGTGTACCCGCCGCCGTTGCTGAGCATCCACATCATGGTCTCGGCCTGCGCCTCCTCGTTGCCGAGGGGCAGCGCGAACGGGTACTTCACGCCGCGCGCCTTGAGCGCCTTCGCCGCGGTCTCGATCCCGTCCCACGTCTTGGGGGGTTCGAGGCCGGCCTGGGTGAAGAGCTTCTCGTTGTAGAAGAGCAGGCGGGTGCTCGCGACGAACGGCAGGCCGTACGAGACCCGGCCGACCTCGCCGGCCTCGGCCAGCGGGGCGAGCATGTTGGCCTGGACGGGTATGGAGAGCAGCTCGTCGACCGAGTAGAGCTTGTCGTCGGCCGCGTAGTCGGAGTACGCGCCGATCTGGGCGATGTCGGGGGCCTTGCCGGCCTTCACCATCTCGGCGACCTCGCGGTCGACGTCCTTCCAGTCGTAGATGGTGACGTCGACCTTGATGCCCTCGTTGTCGGCCTCGAAGGCTTCGGCGACCCCGTCCCAGTAGAGCTTGGTGCTGTCGCCGCCCTCGGGGTCGTAGTCCGCCGCGACCAGCTTGAGCGTGACGTCACCGCCGTCCGAGTTGGAGCAACCCGCCAGGGCCACTGTCATGCCCAGTGCCACCACTGTCGCGGTCAGACCCAAGAAACGCCGGTGCACAGCTCTTTCCCACCCGAATTCGTTGCCCTACACATCCGTATGAGCTGCGATTTTCCCCCAATGCGCGCGACGAGGTCTACACCAGTGCGGTCTCACTTGTGCAACACCCGTCAACCGCAGCGCGACGACCAGGTGACGGAACGGTACGCGAGTGGACTAGACCTTTCCCGGGTCTACGCGCGAGACTGTTCCTTGTGAAACACGTCATCGCCCTCGATGTGGGCGGCACCGGGATGAAGGCCGCGCTGGTCGGCGCGGACGGCGCACTGTTGCACGAGGCCCGCCGGGCCACCGGCAGGGAGCGGGGGCCCGGGGCCGTCGTCGAGACGATCACCGGCTTCGCCGCCGAGCTGCGCGCGTACGGCGAGGAGCGGTACGGCGAGAGCGCCTCGGCCGCCGGGGTGGCCGTGCCCGGCATCGTCGACGCCGAGAACGGGATCGCGGTGTACGCCGCCAACCTGGGCTGGCGGGACGTGCCGATGCGCGCGCTGCTCAGCGAGAAGCTGCACGGCGTGCCGGTGGCCCTGGGCCACGACGTACGCACCGGCGGCCTGGCCGAGGGGCGGATCGGGGCGGGCCGGGGCGCGGACCGGTTCCTGTTCGTACCGCTCGGGACCGGGATCGCCGGCGCCATCGGCATCAACGGCGTGATCGAGTCCGGCGCCCACGGCTACGCCGGCGAGATCGGGCACATCGTCGTACGTCCGGGCGGCCCCGTGTGCGGCTGCGGCCAGCGCGGCTGCCTGGAGCGCCTGGCGTCCGCGTCCGCCGTGTCCGCCGCCTGGGCCGCCGCCTCCGGCGACCCGGACGCCGACGCCGCCGACTGCGCGAAGGCTGTTGAGTCGGGCGACCCCCGGGCGCGCGAGGTCTGGCTGGACGCCGTCGGCGCGCTCGCCGACGGGCTGGTCACCGCGCTCACCCTGCTGGACCCGCGCACCCTGATCATCGGTGGCGGACTCGCCGAGGCCGGGGAAACCTTGTTCACACCCCTGCGGGCGGCCGTCGCGGAACGCGTCACGTTCCAGAAGCTGCCCCTCATCGTTCCGGCGGCCCTCGGGGACACCGCCGGATGCCTGGGCGCGGGGCTCCTCGCCTGGGACCTTCTCGCCACCGAAACTGCGGATCCCACGCACACAGAAGAAGCCACGGAGGTATCCGCCTGATGGCCGGACGCGCTGCAAGCAAGGTTCTCTCCGGGGCCCGGGTGGTGCTGCCGACCGGGACGGTGGAGAACGGCCGGGTCATCGTCGAGGGGGAGCGCATCGCGGGCGCCGCCCCGGCGGACGCTCCGTCGCTGGACCTCTCCGGCCACTGGATCGTGCCGGGCTTCGTCGACATGCACGTGCACGGCGGGGGCGGGGCGTCGTTCACCTCCGGCACCGCCGAGGACGTGCTCAGGGGCGTACGGACGCACCGCGAGCACGGCACCACCACCATCGCCGCATCCACCGTGACCGGCGAGATGGACGTGCTCGCCCGGCAGGCCGCGCTCCTGTCCGAACTGGTCCAGCAGGGCGACCTGGCCGGCATCCACTTCGAGGGCCCCTTCATCTCGCCGTGCCGCAAGGGCGCGCACAGCGAGGACCTGCTGCGCGACCCCGACCCGGCGGAGGTGCGCAAGCTGATCGACGCCGCGCACGGCACG
Source organism: Streptomyces sp. NPDC054887 (assembly GCF_053610585.1). NCBI lineage: Bacteria > Bacillati > Actinomycetota > Actinomycetes > Kitasatosporales > Streptomycetaceae > Streptomyces > Streptomyces sp. NPDC054887. Next base: position 99,607 of record NZ_JBSGYQ010000009.1, read on the forward strand.
GCGAAGATGGTCACGCTGGCGACCGAGCTGCCCGGCGGCATCGACTCCGTACGGCTGCTCGCCGAGCACGGCGTGATCGCCGCGATCGGCCACACGGACGCGACGTACGAGCAGACCGTCGAGGCCGTCGAGGCGGGCGCGACCGTCGCCACGCACCTCTACAACGCGATGCCCGCACTCGGGCACCGCACGCCGGGACCGATCGCCGCGCTCCTGGAGGACGAGCGGATCACCGTCGAGCTGATCAACGACGGCACGCACCTGCACCCGGCCGCGCTGGAGCTGGCGTACCACCGGGCGGGCCCGGACCGGGTCGCCTTCATCACGGACGCGATGGACGCGGCGGGCTTCGGCGACGGCATGTACGACCTCGGGCCGCTCGCCGTCGAGGTCAGGGACGGGGTCGCGCGCCTCGTCGACGGCGGCTCGATCGCGGGCTCCACGCTCACGCTCGACACGGCCTTCAAGCGGGCCGTGACCGTCGACCGGCTCCCGGTCGAGGACGTCGTACGCTCCATCTCGGCCAACCCCGCCCGCCTGCTCGGCGTCGACGACAGGGTCGGCTCGCTGGAGCCCGGCAAGGACGCGGACCTGGTGGTGCTGGACGCGGACTTCACCCTCAAGGGCGTGATGCGCAGGGGCGCCTGGGTGGTTGAACCCTAAGTAACCCCAAGTGGGATGATTTCACCATCAGTTGATATCAAAGCGACACGGAGCGGTTGGCCCGGGACCCTGGGCCAACCGCTTTCTTTTTGGCATGATCACCCCGACGGATCCAGGGCACGGAGCCTTGCGGGCGGTCTTCTACGGGGGTGACACGGGTGATCCTGACGGTCACGCTGAACACCGCGCTCGACCTCACCTACCGCGTCCCCGCCCTCACCCCGCACGCGTCCCACCGGGTGACCGACGTCGCCGAACGCCCCGGCGGCAAGGGCCTCAACGTGGCCCGCGTACTGGCGGCCCTCGGCCACGACACGGTCGTCACCGGCTTGGCGGGCGGCCCGTCCGGCGCCGTGGTCCGCGACCTGCTGGCCCCCCTCGGCCCCGTCGACCGGCTCGTCCCGATCGCCGGCCACACCCGCCGCACCATCGCCGTCGTCGACGCGGCCGGCGGCGACACGACCCAGCTCAACGAGCCGGGACCGGCGGTCACGCCCGAGGAGTGGGCCGCCTTCCTCACCACGTACGCCGAACTCCTGCCCGCCGCGCGGGCGGTGGCCCTCTGCGGCAGCCTGCCCCCCGGCATCCACGTCGGGGCGTACGCCGAACTGATCCGCCGCGCCCGCGCCGCCGGCGTGCCCGTACTCCTCGACACCAGCGGCGAGCCCCTGCGAAGGGGCCTCGCCGCCCGCCCGGACCTCGTCAAGCCCAACGCCGACGAACTCGCGCAGGTCACCGGCTCCCGCGACCCCCTGCGCGCCGCCCACGACGCCCGCCGCCGGGGCGCGCACACCGTGGTCGCCTCGCTCGGCCCGGACGGCCTGCTCGCCGCCGGGCCCGAGGGCCTGTGGCAGGCGGCCCCGCCCGCGCGCGTGAAGGGCAACCCGACGGGCGCGGGCGACTCGGCGGTGGCCGGGCTGCTCTCCGGGCTGGTCGAGGGACTGCCCTGGCCCCGCCGCCTGGCGCGCGCGGTGGCGCTGTCGGCCGCGACCGTGGCGGCCCCCGCGGCGGGCGAGTTCGACGTCACGACGTACGAAGACCTGCTGGCGCGGGTCGAAGTCACCGAACACGCCACGGCGGCGTGACCGAGCACTCCCACCACCAGCACCTGGGGACCGCATGCCACTCGTCAGCACCGGTGAACTCGTTCTCGCCGCCCGGGAGTCGGGCCACGGCGTAGCCGCCTTCAACGTGATCACGCTGGAGCACGCCGAGGCGATCGCGGCCGGCGCGGAGCGGGCGGGCGCACCGGCCGTCCTCCAGATCTCCGAGAACGCGGTGAAGTTCCACGGCGGCGACCTCACCGCCGTCGCGGCGGCGGCGACGGCCGTCGCCCGCGCCTCCTCCGCCCCGCTCGCCCTGCACCTCGACCACGTGGAGTCGGTCGAACTGCTGCGCGCGGCGCACCCGGCGGGCTTCAGCTCGGCCATGTTCGACGCCTCGAAGCTGTCGTACGGCGACAACGTGAAGGCCACCGCCGAAGCGGTCCGCTGGGGCCACGAGCGCGGCATCTGGATCGAGGCGGAGCTGGGGAAGGTCGGCGGCAAGGAGGGCGAGGCCCCGCTCGACGCCCACGCGCCCGGCGTACGGACGGACCCCGCGGAGGCGGCGGCCTACGTGGCCGACACGGGCGTGGACGCCCTCGCCGTGGCCGTCGGCTCCTCGCACGCGATGACGGACCGGACGGCGGCCCTCGACCACGGCCTGATCGCCGCCCTGCGGGACGCCGTACCGGTCCCGCTGGTCCTGCACGGCTCGTCGGGCGTTCCGGACGAGGAGATCCGGCGGGCCCTCGCGGCCGGCATGGTCAAGATCAACGTCGGCACGGCCCTGAACACGGCCTTCACCGGCGCGGTACGGGAGTACCTGGGCGCGCACCCGGCGACGGTCGACCCCAGGAAGTACCTCGTCCCGGCTCGCGAGGCGATGACCGGGACGGTGGCACACTTCCTGGGCCTGATGGGCCGCTAGCGGCTCAGGCGCCGGAGGTCACTGGACGTGACCGGCCTTGAGCTCCAGCCGGTCGAGGTTGGCCTCGCACTGGTCGCCCTCGCCGCAGGAGATCACGAAGGTGTTCTCGCCCTCGGTGAGGTTGACGAACGCGAAGGTGTTGGTCCAGCCCTTGTCCCAGGCGCCTTCCTCGGCGTGGGCGAAGTTCTTCATGTTCAGCCCGCCGCCGTGCGGCTTCCCGTTGACGGTCAGCGAGGTCTTCGCGTCCTTGCCGGGCACGCCGTAGTCGATCGACAGCGTGTACGCGCCGGCCTTCGGCACCTTCACCGTCCAGGTCGCCGAGGCGCCCGGCGTGTTCAGCGGCACGTACGCGCCGCTCGACGACCGCGCGCCGGGGATCGTCTTGTCCGTGGAGAGACCGGGCGAGAGCTGGAGCAGCGCCGCGTCCTTCTTGGGCAGCGCCGCCGCCGGCTTCTCCGGCTTCTTGGCCGGCCCGTCACTCGGCTTGACGCTCTGCCCCGCCGACGAACCGCCGCCGCCGGTGTCACCGGCCTGCACGTTCTTGTCCTTGTTGTCACTGGTCATCAGAGCGATGCCGATGCCTATGACGACGACAGCGACGACCGCGAGCGCGCCGATCAGCAGGCCCTTGGTGTTGGGGCCGCCACCGCGCCCGCCGACCCCGCCGGAGTGCGAGTGCGTCGCCACCGGCCGGGTGGGCGCGCCGCCGGGCTGGGTCTCGGGGGCCGCGTAGTGGGCGTTGGGCCGGCCGTACGCCTGCTGCGGGGGCACCTGCTGCCCGTACTGCTGCTGGTACTGGCCGTGCTGCTGCTGCCCGTACTGCCGCTCGCCGACCGTACGCACCTGGTTGTACGACGTTCTGGGCACCCCGGGCTGCGAGGCCGGACCCGGGTAGCCGTAGCCGCCCGAGCCGGGCGGGACTGCGCCCGCCGCCTGCCCGTCCTCGTAGAGGTAGCCGAACGGATCGTCGTCCTCAGGCGTGCTCGTGCCGTTGTTCGCGGCAGTCATCCCTGGTCACTCCTCACCATGTTCGCCAGCCGTCGCCGACCCGGCGAGCCTACCCCGAACGGGCAACCCGAAGGTTTGGCGAAGACCACAGTGCGGTAGTGAGGGGTCTCTCAGCCCGCGCGCCTGTGAACCTTGGCGCGGGAGCGCTTTTCCACGTACATCCGCTGGTCAGCGGACTGCAACACCTCGTCCGCCGACATCCCGCAGCTCGCCCAGCCGATGCCGAAGCTCGCTCCGACGCGGACCGCCCTGCCGTCGACCCTGATGGGCGGAATGATGGCGTTTCGCAAGCGTACGGCCAGGTCGGCGGCGTCCGCGCTGCCGAGACCGTCGGCGAGAACGACGAATTCGTCACCTCCGAGTCGCGCGACCGTGTCACCGTCCCGCACGCACGTCGTCAGACGGCGGGCGACCTCGATCAGCACGGCGTCCCCGGTGTGGTGCCCGAAGCGGTCGTTGATCGACTTGAAGCCGTCCAGGTCGCAGAAGAGGACCGCGAGCCCCTTCGTTCCGTCGTCGACGCCGCCGCCCTGGCCCGCGCCCTCCGAGGTGGGCGCGACCATGTGCACGTGGTGGTCGAAGGAGCCCGCGTCGGTGTGCGGGTTGTAGTCGAAGTCGTGCTCGGGCACCGCCGCCGCGGACGGTTCGCCGTACGCCGCGTCCAGCGCCTCCACCGCCGTCGCCCGCACCGAGTGCGGCCGGCGGCACAGCCGGGCGGCGAGGCGGGAGCGCAGTTCGGCGCTGTTGGGCAGGCCGGTGAGCGAGTCGTGCGAGGCGCGGTGGGCCAGGTGCAGCTCGTGGCGCTTGCGCTCCTCGATGTCCTCGACGTGGGTGAGGAGGAAGCGCGGCCCGTCGGTGGTGTCCGCGACGACGGAGTTGCGCAGCGACACCCAGACGTACGTCCCGTCACGGCGCGCCAGCCGCAGCTCGGCCCGGCCGCCCTCGGCCGACGTACGCAGCAGGGTGCCGATGTCCTCGGGGTGGACGAGGTCGGCGAACGAGTAGCGGCGCATGGCGGAGGCGGGGCGGCCCAGCAGACGGCACAGCGCGTCGTTCGTCCGCAGCAGCCTGCCGTGCTGGTCGCCGCCCATCTCGGCGATGGCCATGCCGCTGGGGGCGTATTCGAAAGCCTGACGGAAGGATTCCTCACTGGCGCGCAGCGCCTGCTGCTCGCGCTCCAGGCGGACCAGCGCGCGCTGCATGTTTGCGCGGAGCCGGGCGTTGCTGATCGCAATGGCCGCCTGGGACGCGTACATCTGGAGCGCCTCCTGGCCCCAGGCCCCGGGGTGCCGGCCGTTGCGCGGCCGGTCGACGGAGATGACGCCGAGAAGCTCCTGGCCGCCGCCCGACGCGTACATCGGGGCGTACAGGCGGTCGTGCGGATGCCACTCGTCGGCGAAACGCGGCTCGGGACCTTCGGTGTGCCACTGCGGCACGTCGTCGTCGAGCAGGACCCAGCCCTCGGTGTGCGGGATGAAGTGCAGGTCACCCCATGCCTCGCCCATGGACAGGCGGCGCTCCCAGGAGGCGCGGGAGCCGACGCGGCCGGTGATCAGGGCCTCGGCGGCCGGGTTGCCCGCGAAGGCCGCTATGACCAGGTCACCGTCGGGCTGGACGAGGTTCACGCAGGCCAGCTCGTACCCCAGACCGGCGACGACTCCGTCGGCAACGGCCTGCAAGGTGTCGGCCAGGCTGGTGGCCCGATTCAGGTCGGCGACGACCTGATGCAGCTGCCGCAGCGTCGCCAGGCGGACGTAGGGCTCGGACTCGGCCTCCATGTGTTCGCTCTCCCCGAGACCTCGACAGCAACTCCAGGATTCTCAATCGCCGCACTTGTTGCAGTATCACGGCCACTGAATCACAGCGAGCTGCCCACCCGGTACACAGGGTCAGCAATTACCCGCCTCTGTGACTCAAGTCACGTCAGAGGGTGAACGGCCGCATGAGGTGGGTGGGAGCGCTCCATCCGTTTTTTGAACGCAAACCGCAAATCCGGACGGCCTGCCAGCAGGTAGGCACCCATGAGGTACCCATGCGTCGGTCGTTCGGCAGTCCTAGGTCCGAATGGCGATCGTACTGGTCCCCATGCCCGATGGTGGCGCCCGAAGGGCCGGGCATAGCGTGGGCTGCGTGTTCCCTACGACTTCCTCCCGGTCCCCTGCCCCGATCCCCCATGCTGAGGGGGTGAGCAGCGAAGAGTTCCGGGCCGCCATGTCCCGCTTCACGGCGGGCGTGACCCTCGTGACCGCGCACGACCCGGACAGCGGCGCGCGCGGCGAGGACGTCGGCATGACGGCGACGGCCTTCATGTCGGTCTCCCTTGACCCGCCGCTGGTGATGGTGAGCGTACGGAACGGCTCCCGCATGGACGACCTGCTCGCGGAGCAGCCGCTGTGGGCCGTCTCACTCCTGTCGGACAGTCAGCGGCACATCGCCGGGCGCTTCGCCATGAAGGGCCGGCTGAGCGACCACCTGCTGTTCCAGGACGTACCCCACACCCGCGGCACCACCTCCGGCGCCCCGCTGATCGGGGGCGCGCTGGCGGTGGTGGAGTGCCGGACGGAGCAGCGGGTGGAGGCGGGCGACCACACCCTGGTCATCGGCCGCGTACTCGAGGTGTCCCTCCCGAACCCGGACGGCGGCCCACTGGCGTACTTCAGGGGCCGGTACCGGCACCTGTCGTAACGACGGGGCCGCGTGCGTGCACGCGCACCGGGGCGCTCACACAGAAGCCCTCACCCAGAAGCACTCAGAGGCCCTCACCCGGAGGCCCTTACCCAGAGGCCCTCATCCGCAGGCCCTCACCCAGCTCCGCGCGAACGGCCGTCCCGAACCCTCAGTCCCAACCACCCGAACGGCCGCGCTTCGTCTCGCTGCGCGCCTTCTTGTTGCGCAGGCGCCGCTCGTTGATGCCGCGGGGGATCTTCTTCGCCCTGCGCGGCTTGGGCGGCGGGGCCGTCGCCTCGGCGAGCAGGGCCGCCATGCGCACGAGAGCGGTCTCGCGGTTGCGCCACTGGGAACGGTGCTCGGACGACCGTACGGAGATGACGCCGCCCACCAGCCGCGAGGAGAGCCGCTCCAGGGCGCGCTCCTTCCACACAGGAGGCAGCGCCTCCGTCCTCGCCAGGTCGAAGCGCAGTTCGACCTGGGAGTCGGTGGTGTTGACGTGCTGGCCGCCGGGTCCGGAGGACCTGGAGAAACGCCACGTCAGCTCTGCCTCCGGCAGGGAGACAGCACCGCGAATGACATGAGGCCCGGACATGCGTCCAATGATCCCGCGCCGGAGGGCGTTACGTCACGCACTTTTCCCGTGGGGAGTGGAACCCGGCAGCGGCCTGTCGGCGTTAGAGGGGGTGACGGTAGCTTCGGACCTCACGGTCCGACCGGCCCGCACACTTTCAAGGAAGAGGACATCCCGATGGCTGTAAGTCTGTCCAAGGGCGGCAACGTCTCGCTTACGAAGGAGGCCCCTGGCCTGACCGCGGTCACCGTGGGCCTCGGCTGGGACGTCCGCACGACCACCGGTACCGACTTCGACCTCGACGCCTCCGCGATCGCGGTCAACCAGACCGGCAAGGTCTACTCCGACGGACACTTCGTCTTCTTCAACAACAAGGCGACGCCGGACCAGACCATCGTCCACACCGGTGACAACCGCAGTGGCGAGGGCGCGGGCGACGACGAGGCGATCAACGTCAACCTGGCGGCCCTGCCGGCCGACATCGACAAGATCGTCTTCCCGGTCTCCATCTACGACGCGGTGACCCGCAGCCAGAACTTCGGCCAGGTGCGCAACGCGTACATCCGCATCGTCAACCAGGCCGGCGGCGCCGAGATCGCCCGTTACGACCTCAGCGAGGACGCCGCGACCGAGACCGCGATGATCTTCGGCGAGCTCTACCGCAACGGCGCGGAGTGGAAGTTCCGCGCCGTCGGCCAGGGCTACGCGTCGGGCCTCACGGGCATCGCGTCGGACTTCGGCGTAAACGTCTGACGGACCGCCGATCCGATGGCGAGTTGACGGCTGATTGACCGTTGACGGTCGACTGACGGTTGACGGTTGACTGACGGTTGACGGTTGACGGGCGGTTGACGGTGATTCGCGGTTGACGGTGACTGGCGGGTCGACGGTCTGTTGGCCATGAGCAGGGCCCCGGCTGCGGCCGGGGCCCTGCTGCGTTGCACGCAACGGGCCACGGGATCACGTGGGCGGGGGTGGGGGGCGACGGGGGTGGGGTGACGGGCGGCGGGGGAGGTAGCGACCCACGGGCCGTTACGCACACATGGCGAGCCAGACCGATACAGATGTGACTTCTGAGGCCGGTGTGGTGTTCCTACACGCCAAGTGTTGAGTTCGTCCCATCCCGTGCCTCATAGCCGCCTACTTGGCAGGCAGCACGGCCTAATCGTGCGCGGGAACATGGGGACGACTGCCCCCCGAGGGCGCAAGCACCTAAGCGCCCAAAGGCCGGACGATTGGAAGGCCCGACAGTTCGGGTTCGACGGTTCGACGCTTCGAGCGGGCTCGACGGCGGTCGCAGCCGTGCCGGACAAGCCCCGATCCCGGCCCACATGTGACCGCATGTGATGGGCCCGCCCCCATACGCCCAATGGGCGGGTGGGTTCGTTCGTGCCCGCTGGCGCGAGCACGAACGAACCCACCCGTAAGCCCGCCAGCACGCGCCACGTGCCTAACAGGCGGCAGCACCCACCGGAACGTTCTCCCGGGACGAACTCCACACATGGCGTCCCCGCACCGCAGAACTAAGCCCCGAAAGGGACGTACGGGCTGCATGCCGTCACCATCTGCGGGTTTCGTTTCATCGCTCCCTCCCGGCAGGCGGCACCAAGTGCACCCACGGCTCCCCCGACAGACAACACGTGTCGGCGAACTGGCTGACGGACCGGCACCACTAACCCGACGGACAACACCCGCCAGCCGACCGGCTCGACGGGCACGACCCGTGCTACCGGCACCAGGCAACGGGCTGCGCTGCTCAACCGGTCACCGTTCACCGGTCACCGCTCATCGCCCAGGTCGGCCACCCACCACCATGGGACCTCACCTCGGATCGGAAATGCGGTGTCGCACCAGCGGCCGTCGCCGCACCCGCCGAGACAGGGGCCGCACCACCCCAGAACCGGCCGCGCACCCCACCCACACACCCGACAGCCACCAAACCCACACCCGCCACCCTCCCCGCTCCCGTGCCGGGCGTTTTTCTTGGGCCGTCCCCTGTTCAAGCGTCAGCGGTGGGCCGGGGTGGTGGGTCAAGGGTGGAGCGCAGCGAAATCGCCGCAGGCGACGCGACGCAGGAGCGCCCTTGACGCACCACCCCGGCCCACCGACCATCGAGCGCTCAGGACGGCCCGAGAACCACCCCCCAGAAGCGACGAGTGGTTCGCCCTCGCCCCACCCCGCCCCCAACACCCCGCCCCTCAGAAGCTCGGCTCGCGCGTGCGGGACTCTACGAGTTCTGCGGCTTCCTCCTTCGTTTCCACCGACGGCGGGGAGCCCGCCAACGGCCGCTGGGCCGTTTCCTTCATGCAGGCCACCGCGATGACGCCGATGAGCGCCGCCGCCATCGCGTAGTACGCCGGCATGAGGTTGTTGCCGGTGAGGCTGATGAGGCCGGTGATGACCAGGGGGGTCGTGCCGCCGAAGAGGGAGGCGGAGAGGTTGTAGCCGACCGACAGGGAGCCGTACCTGACGTTCGTCGGGAACAGGGCCGGGAGCGCCGCCGACATCGTGCCGAGCAGGCACACCAGGGACAGGCCGAGCATCAGCATGCCCGCCGTGATCGCTGGGATGCTGCCCTGCTTGATGAGGAGGAAGGAGGGGAGCGAGAGGAAGAAGAAGCCGAGCATGCCCGTCATCAGCAGTGGCTTGCGGCCGAAGCGGTCGTTCAGGCGGCCGACCTGGCTGATGACCGCCATCAGGCAGACCATCGTGGCGAGCAGGATCAGCAGACCGTGGGTTTCGCTGTAGCCGAGCTCGTCGGAGAGGTACGTCGGCATGTACGAGAGCAGCATGTAGTCGGTGACGTTGTACGCGCCGACGAGGGCGATGCACAGGATCAGCGTCGGCCAGTACTGCCGGAAGATCTTCGCGAGGTCGCCCTTGGTGGTGCTCTCCACCGTGTCGGCGGCCTCGGACGCGCGGACGTTTCCGTTCTCCAGTTTCTGGAAGGCCGGGGTCTCGTCGAGCCGCAGCCGCAGGTAGAGGCCGACGAGGCCGAGCGGGCCGGCGACCAGGAACGGGATGCGCCAGCCCCACGCCTCCATGGCGTCGGAGCCGAGCCAGGCGGTCAGCGCGGTCACGAGCCCGGCTGCGCCGGTGTAGCCGGCGAGCGTGCCGAATTCGAGGAAGCTGCCGAAGAAACCGCGGCGCTTGTCGGGGGCGTACTCGGCGATGAACGTCGATGCGCCGCCATACTCGCCGCCGGTCGAGAAGCCCTGCACGAGCCGGAAGAGGATCAGGAGGACCGGCGCCCAGAAGCCGATCGTCGCGTACGAGGGGATCAGGCCGATGGCGAAGGTGCCGACGGCCATCAGGATCATCGTCAGCGCGAGGACCTTCTTGCGGCCCAGCCGGTCGCCCATGGGGCCGAACACCATGCCGCCGAGGGGGCGTACCAGGAATGCCACGGCGAAGGTGGCGAAGGAGGAGAGGAGCTGGGCCGTGTCGTTCCCGGAAGGGAAGAAGACGTGGCCGATCGTCACCGCCAGGTAGCTGTAGATGCCGAAGTCGAACCACTCCATGGCGTTGCCGAGCGAGGCCGCCTTGACCGCTCGCTTGACCGCCGCCTCGTCGGTGATCGTGATGTCCGAGCGGCGCAGCGGTGGGTTCTTGCGTCTTCTGGCGGCCCGGAAGAGGGTGTGGTGGCGCTTGAGCGCTGCGGGATCGGCTCCGTGGTCGGGGCCGGGGCCGGTGGCCGCCATGGCAGGTTCCTTTCCTTGGACGCGTTTCCATGTCCAAGTGGAACCTCTGCCTTGTATTTGTAGCTGCAAACCAAGGTCCCTGGTTCCGGGACCTTGGTCACAGTGGCTCGGGGCTGGGGCCCCCGGTTGACCCCCGGACGCCGCCGTACGAAGCCGTACGAGCCGGGGGACGCCGCCCCGCCCGGACGTCTCCGCCGGGTCAGGCGGCCGGGATGTTCAGGTCCTTGATGATCTTCGCTACGTGGCCGGTCGCCTTCACGTTGTAGAGGGCCCGCTCCACCTTGCCGTCCTCGTCCACGACGATCGTGGAGCGGATCACGCCGGTGACCGTCTTGCCGTACAGCTTCTTCTCGCCGAAGGCGCCGTACGCCGTGAGGACCTCCTTGGAGGGGTCGCCGACCAGCGTGACCTTGAGGTCCTCCTTGTCGCGGAACTTCGCGAGCTTCTCCGGCTTGTCCGGGGACACGCCGATGACGTCGTACCCGGCGCCCGCCAGCAGCTCCAGGTTGTCGGTGAAGTCGCACGCCTGCTTGGTGCAGCCGGGGGTGAGGGCGGCGGGGTAGAAGTAGACGATGACCTTGCGGCCCTTGTGGGCGGCGAGGGAGACCTCGGTTCCGTCGGCGTCGGGCAGGGTGAAGTCGGGGGCGGTGTCGCCGGGCTGGAGTCGCTCGCTCATCGGTCTCGGTCTCCTCGTGCGGGGTGGTGCGGGTGGTCGTGCGGATACGGTCCCGAGCGTAATGGGGGTGCCGTGGGGTAGGGGACGGGCCGAACTGACAGACTGTCGATGAAGGACTACCGGATTCGGCCCACGACCACGGAGGCAGCGCAGTGTCGGATGCCAGGACCCCTGCGCAGATCGAGGCGGACATCAAGAGCCGGCGTGACCGGCTGGCGGTCACCCTCGACGAGATCGGGGTGCGGCTGCACCCGAAGACGATCGTCGGCGACGCGAAGGCCAGGGTCGCTTCGACCGTGGACCAGACCGCGGGCCGGGCGTTCGTCGCGGTGAACCGGACGGTGTCCGACGTGAAGGCGCAGTTCGTGGACGAGGACGGCTCGCCGCGTCTGGAGAGGGTCGTTCCGGTGGCGCTGGTGGCTGTGGGGCTCGTGGGGCTGCTGGCCCTGTCCACGCGGCGCAAGCGCGGCTGACGTCGCGGCCGATGGCGGGCGCGGGCGCGGGGACAGGTAGGTTCGGGGCGTGAGCGAGAACACCACGCACGACAAGCTGCCCATCCGGATGCTGCACGACCGGGTGCTGGTCAGGTCGGACAGCCCGGAAGGCGAGCGCCGCTCGGGCGGCGGCATCCTGATCCCGGCGACCGCCGCGGTCGGCAAGCGGCTGGCCTGGGCCGAAGTGGTCGCGGTCGGCCAGAACGTACGGACCGTGGAGCCGGGCGACCGGGTGCTGTACGACCCGGAGGACCGGGCGGAGGTCGAGGTGCGCGGCATCCCGTACGTGCTGATGCGCGAGCGCGATCTGCACGCGGTGGCCTCCGAGCGGGTCTCGGAGGACTCGACCGGCCTGTATCTGTAGCGGTTCGCGGTTGTAGCCCTCTGTAGCGACACAACGGGGGAGGGAAAGGGCCGGTAGGGCCGGTGATCCGGGTCGCCGGTCCTTTTCGCTGCCCTTTGCTATGTTGGGAAGCACCCCGACGAGACGCGCCGTACCGGGTTGTCAACGCAAAGACGACGCATCCCGATGTACCGCTGTTTTCGCGTTTCGTTTCGGAGGTGCCCGTCGTGGCCTGGGTTCTGCTTGTCGTCGCCGGTCTGCTCGAGGTCGGCTGGTCGATCGGGATGAAGTACACCGACGGTTTCACGAGGCTGTGGCCCAGTGTGTTCACGGGCGCGGGGATCGTCGCGAGCATGCTGCTGCTGTCGCAGGCCGCCAAGACGCTGCCGATCGGTACGGCGTACGGCGTGTGGGTGGGCATCGGCGCGGCCGGTGCGGCGGTGCTCGGCATGGTGGTGCTCGGTGAGCCGGCCACCGCCGCCCGGATCTTCTTCGTGTGTCTGCTGCTGGTCGCCGTGGTGGGGTTGAAGGCGACCTCGGGGCATTAGGCGTCGCCCGGTGGCGGCGTCAGGTCCGGCCGCGTGAGCCGTTCAGCAGGCCGTCGCCGGGCGGGGCGGTGGTCCCGCCGGTGTCGGCGCCGCCGTCGGTGCCTCCGGTGTCCGTCGCTCCGCCGTCCGTCGTTCCGCCGGTGCCGCCGTCGGTTCCGCCGGTGCCGTCCGTGCCGCCGGTGTCGGTCGTGCCGCCCGTGTCGGTGGGTCCGCCGTCCGTGCCGCCGGTTTCGGTGGGGCCGCCGTCCGTGCCGGGGGTTCCGGTGGTGCCTCCGGTGTCGGTGGTGCCGCCGGTGTCCTGGCCGCCGGTCGTGGGGCCGCCCGTCGGGCCGTCCGGGGTCTCGTCGGCCGGCGGCTCGGGGGACTGCTCGGGCTCGCCGGTCCCCGGCTGCTCGGACGACGGCGGGGCCGACTCCTCCGACCCGGCCGCGGTCTCCAGGTCGAACTCCTGCACCGGCTTGCCCTCCAGTGCCGCGGCCGTGAACTGGCCCCAGATCTGGGCGGGCGCGCCGCCGCCGTTGACGCGCTGCTGTCCCAGCGCCCCGTACAGCGGCTTCTGTTCGCCGGTCTCCGGGTCCTGGCCCATCACCGCGACGACCGTCGCCAGGTCGGGTGTGTAGCCCGCGAACCAGGCGGCCTTGTCCTCCTCGGCGGTGCCGGTCTTGCCCGCGGCGGGGCGGCCGGCGGACTGCGCCGCCGTGCCCGTGCCGCCGTCGACGACGCTGCGCAGGATCGAGGTCGTGGTGTCCGCGGCCTCGCGGGAGACGCCCTGCCCCGAGTCCGGGCCGGAGCCCGCTCCGGCGTCCGACGGGGGCAGGGTGATGTTCTGGCCGTTCTTGGTGATCTTGTCGACGATGGTGTACGTGCCGTGCCGGCCGTGGTTGGCGAGCGTCGCGTACGCCTCCGTCATGTCGAGGACGCTGGCGGTGGCGACGCCGAGCGCGATGGACGGGTACGCGTCGAGGCTCGGGGTGTTCTCGGGGATGCCGAGGGCGACGGCGGTGGCCTTGACCTTGGCGGGGCCGACGTCCTGCGCCATCTGCGCGTACACGGAGTTGATGGACTTGTCGGTGGCCGTGCGGACGGTCACCGGTCCGTACGAGTGCTGGTCCTCGTTCTCCGGGGCGTAGCCCGTCGGGCCGTTGGGGCCTTCCACCGTGCGCTTGTTGGTGCCGTCGTAGACGGTGTTCGGGGTGATCTGGACGCCGTCCTGGGTGGCGGATCCGTTCTCGACGGCGGACGTGAAGACGAACGGCTTGAAGGTGGAGCCGACCTGGTAGTCGCGGCGCGTCGCGTTGTTGACGTACTGCTTCGTGTAGTCGATGCCGCCGTACATGGCGACGACCTTGCCGCTCGCCGGGTCGATCGAGGCGCCGCCGACGCGTACGTTGCGGTCGGCCTTGCGGTCCTTGCTCGTCTGTGACATCACCTTGTCGTCGACGGCCTCGGCGAAGGCGTCCTGCTTGGACTTCTCCAGGGTCGTGGTGATGCGGTAGCCGCCGGTGGCCAGCGTGTCCTCGTCGATGATGTCGTTCTTGGTCAGGTAGTCCTCGACGGCCTGCACGATGTAGCCGCGCTGCCCGGAGAGCCCGGAGGCGGGCTTCGCCTCGTGCGGCACGGGGAACTTCACGGCGGCGCGGTCGGCGGCGCTCAGCCAGTTCTCCTTCACCATGCCGTCGAGTACGTAGTTCCAGCGGCCCTGGGCCGCCGCCTTGTTCTCGGGGTGCGTGGTGATGTCGTACGCGCTGGGGGCGTTGAGGAGCGAGGCGAGGTAGGCGCCCTCGGCGGTGGTGACCTCGTCGATGTCCTTGCCGTAGTACGCCTGGGCCGCGGCCTGGATGCCGTAGGCGTTGCGCCCGAAGTAGCTGGTGTTCAGGTACCCCTCGAAGATGTCGTTCTTGCTCTCCTCCCGATCGAGTTTGATCGAGATGAAGAACTCCTTCACCTTTCGGGTGACGGTCTGTTCCTGCGCGAGGTAGTAGTTCTTGACGTACTGCTGCGTGATCGTCGAACCGGACTGCTTGCCCTTGCCGGTGAGGGTGTTCCAGCCGGCGCGGACCATGGCCTGCGGGTCGACGGCGCGCTCGGAGTAGTAGTCCCGGTCCTCGGCGGCCAGCACGGCGTGCTGGACGGTCTTGGGGACCTGGGAGAGCTTGACGTTCTCGCGGTTGACCTCGCCGTCGCGGGCGAGCTGCGAGCCGTCGGCGTAGAGGTAGACGTTGCTCTGGGAGGTGGCCGCGCTGTTGGCGGGCGGGATCTTGACCAGCGTGTAGCCGGCGAAGAAGGCGCCCATCAGCAGCAGGGCCAGCAGCAGGAACGTACCGAGCAGCATGCGCCAGGTGGGGATCAGCCGGCGCAGGCCGGTGCGCCGGGGCCGGATCTTCTTGCCGTTCTCGTCACGCTTGCCGTTCTTGTTCTTCTTGGCCTGCGTCCCCCCGGTGACCGTGGGGTCCGAGGGGTCCCGGGGCGCCCACCCCTGGGGCTGCTGTGGCTCGTCGCTCATGCTGGTGAAGACTCCCTGGGCGCGGCCAGAGGTTCACTCTCCGGCATAACGGTGTCGTATCGGGCGATTCGGCTGTACGCCCATAGTGCACGCACCCGGGGGCCGGTCCTCGAAGCGCGGGACCGAAATGCCTGCGGCGGCTTACCCCATTGGGCTAGGGTCGGGCGTTTTGGGAGCGGAGCGAGTCCAGGGGGCCGGGGTGCGGGTGTACGCGGTGGTCGCGGCCGGTGGTTTCCGGCGTCACGCCACTTACCGGGTGGCCACGGCGGCCGGGGTCTTCACCAACACCGTCTTCGGCTTCATCGTCGCGTACACCTTCACGGCCCTGTGGGACGAGCGCCCGCAGCTCGGCGGGTACGACCTGTCGCAGGCCCTCACCTATGTGTGGCTCGGGCAGGCGCTGCTGATGACGGCCGCCATGATGGGCGGCGGCTTCGAGACCGAGCTGATGGAGCGCATCCGCACCGGCGACATCGCGATCGACCTCTACCGCCCCGCCGACCTCCAGCTCTTCTGGCTGGCGAGTGATCTGGGACGGGCCGCCTTCCACCTCCTGGGGCGCGGCGTCGTCCCCATGGCGCTCGGCGCGCTCGCCTTCGAGCTGGCGCTGCCCGCCGACCCGTTCGTGTGGGCCGCCTTCCTCGCCGCCGTCACGCTCGGCGTCGTCGTCAGCTTCGCGATCCGCTTCCTGGTGGCGCTGTCCGCGTTCTGGCTGCTCGACGGCGCGGGCGTCGCGCAGATCACCTGGCTCGTCGGCCTCTTCTTCTCCGGGATGGTGCTGCCGCTCACCCTCTTCCCCGGCGGCCTCGGCGCGCTCGCCCGGGTGCTGCCGTGGTCCGCGCTGCTCCAGATCCCGGCCGACGTCCTCCTCGGCAAGCACACGGGCTGGGGCCTGGTCCGCGCGTACGCCTTCCAGATCGGCTGGGCGGCGGCGCTGCTGACGGCCGGGCGGCTGCTCCAGTCCGTCGCGACGCGCAGGGTGGTGGTGCAGGGTGGCTGAGGCCACGGAGATCACGACGGCCGGCCGGGCGGGCGGGCCGGGCAGGGCGCTCGGGCCCGTCGGGCAGCTGCGGGCCGGGGTGCGGGCGTACCGGATGATCGCGGCCATGTGGATCCGGTCGACGATGGCGTACCGGGCGTCCTTCGCGATGGCGGCCCTGGGCAACTTCGCGGCGACCGGCCTCGACTTCGTCGGCATCCTGCTGATGTTCGCCCACGTCGACGCACTCGGCGGCTACACCCTGCCCGAGGTGGCCTTCCTGTACGGGACGGCGGGCGCGGCCTTCGGCCTGGCCGACCTGGTGATGGGCTCGATGGACCGGCTGGGCCGCCGGGTGCGCGACGGCACGCTGGACACCCTGCTCGTACGCCCCGTCCCGGTCCTCGCGCAGATCGCCGCCGACCGCTTCGCGCTGCGCAGGCTCGGCCGGATCACGCAGGGCCTGCTGGTGCTCGGGTACGCGCTGGTGGTGCTGGACATCGCGTGGACGCCGCTGAAGGTGCTCATGGTGCCGGTGATGATCCTCAGCGGCGCGGTGATCTTCGCGTCGGTGTTCGTGGCCGGGGCGGCGTTCCAGTTCTGGGCGCAGGACGCGTCGGAGGTGCAGAACTCCTTCACGTACGGCGGCACCACCCTTCTCCAGTACCCGCCGACGGTCTTCGCGAAGGACCTCGTGCGCGGGGTGACGTTCGTGCTGCCGCTGGCCTTCGTCAACTGGCTGCCGGCGCTGTACGTGCTGGACCTGCCGTACCCCCTGGACGTGCCGTCCTGGCTCGCGTTCCTGCCGCCGCTGGTGGCGGGGGTGTGCTGCGCGCTGGCCGGGGCGGCGTGGCGGGTGGGCCTTCGTTCGTATCGCAGCACGGGGAGCTGATGCCGGATGGACCGTGACTTCATCGAGCTGGACGGGGTCGAGAAGGTCTTCGACGTACGCAGGAAGACGGGCCGGCTGCGGCGCGAGAAGACGCGGGTGCGGGCGGTCGACGGGATCAGTTTCACCGTGCCGCGCGGCGAGATGGTCGGCTACATCGGCCCGAACGGCGCGGGCAAGTCCACCACCATCAAGATGCTGACCGGCATCCTCACGCCGAGCGGCGGGCGGGTGCGGGTCGCGGGCATCGACCCGGCGCGGGAGCGGACGCGGCTGGCGCGGCACATCGGGGTGGTGTTCGGGCAGCGGACGACCCTGTGGTGGGACCTGCCGCTGCGCGACTCGTACCGGCTGATGCACCGGATGTACCGGATCCCGGACGACCGCTTCGCGGTGAACATGGCCCGCTGCGTCGAACAGCTCGACCTGGGCGAGCTGCTGGACGTGCCGGTACGGCAGCTCTCACTGGGCCAGCGCATGCGCGGCGACATCGCCGCCGCGCTGCTGCACGATCCCGAGGTGCTCTATCTCGACGAGCCGACGATCGGGCTCGACGTGATCTCCAAGGCGAAGGTGCGCGACTTCCTGCGGGACCTGAACGCGGAGCGCGGCACGACGGTCCTGCTGACGACGCACGATCTGACCGACATCGAGCAGTTGTGCAAGCGCGTGATGGTGATCGACCACGGGCGGCTGGTCTACGACGGCGCCCTGTCCGGGCTGCACGAGGTGGGCGAGAGCGAGCGGACGCTGGTGGTCGACCTGGAACGCGAGCTGCCGCCGGTGGAGGTGGCGGGGGCGCGGGTGACGAAGGTGGAGGGGCCGCGGCAGTGGCTGGCGTTCCCGGCGTCGGTTTCGGCGGCGCCACTGGTGGCGGCGGTCGCGCAGCGGTATCCGCTGGTCGACCTGTCGGTGCGGGAGCCGGACATCGAAACCGTGATCGCGAAGATGTACGCGGACCGGCGGGACGTGTGAGAGGGCGGTCGTGTGGCTCTGGGCGGCCCCGCGGACGGGGCGGGCCGAGCGCCGTGCGTACAACCCTGGGACACCGGCGGCCGGTTGACTAGTGTGGACGCATGACCAGTGGACTACCGGAAATGCGTGCCTCCGACGCCGAGCGCGAGAGGGTCGCCGAGGTGCTGCGCGAGGCGGTCGCCGAGGGGCGGCTGGACATGGAGGAGTTCGACCAGCGCCTGGACGCCGTCTACCGGGCCCGTACGCACGGCGAGCTGGAGCCGCTGGTGCGCGACCTGCCCGTGCCCGGCACCGGTGACGCCGTCGTGCCGAGCGCCGTCGCCTCGTCCGGTACGGCGGTCTCCTGGGCGGGGCGGATCGGCGGCCCGGCCACGTCGAGGGGCGGGTTCGCCTTCTGGGGCGGCTTCGGCCGCAAGGGCACCTGGACGGTGGGCCGCAGGTTCACGGGGTTCGCCATGATGGGCGGCGGCGAGATCGACCTCCGGGAGGCGCGCTTCGAGGAGCGCGACACCGTGATCCGCTGCTTCACGATCATGGGCGGCATCGCGGTCACGGTGCCGCCCGGCCTGGACGTGAACGTCAAGGGGGTCGGCTTCATGGGCGGCTTCGGCGATCTGACCACGCAGTCGACGGAGCCGGTGGCGCCGGACTCGCCGCGCGTGACGATCACCGGCTTCGCGCTGATGGGCGGGGTCGGCGTCGAGCGCAAGATCACCCGCGCGGAGAAGCAGCGCCTCAAGGAGGCACGCAAGCGGGAGAAGCTGGCGAGGAAGGCGGAGTCGGGGGACGGGGACGGGGCCGGTCGCAAGTCCGGGTCCGGTTCCGGCCGCAAGTCCGGTTCCGGTTCCGGTTCCTCGTCCCGGTCGTGGCCGGACTCCTCGTCGGGGTCCGACCCCGGCTCCGATCCCTGGTCCGGTTCCAGCTCCGACTGACCGCGAGGGGCTGGACCTCCGCCCGGCCCGTGCTCAGACGCCTGCGGAGTCCGTGCTCCTGTTCAGGCTCGCGAGGTCGAACGCCGTGCCCATGCGCCGGTAGCCCTCGTCGCTCGGGTGCAGGTGGTCGCCCGAGTCGTACGCCGGCAGCAGCCGGTCCGGGGTGTACGGGTCGCGCAGCGCCGCGTCGAAGTCCACCACCGCGTCGAAGATCCCGCGCGTACGGATGGCCTCGTTCACGTCGTCCCGTACCGCTTCCAGCCGCGCGTTGTGCACGCGCGTCCCCTCGAAAGGCATGATCGTCGAGCCGACGACGCGCAGGCCGCGCGCCCGCGCCCGCTGCGCGAGCTGTTCCAGTCCGGCCGTGATGCGCGCCGCCCGGAGCTCGTGGGGCGGCCGCAGGATGTCGTTGATGCCGAGGACGACGACGACCGCCTTCACGCCGGAGCGGGAGAGCACGTCACGGTCCAGGCGGGCGAGACCGCTCGGGCCCGTGCCGTCGCTCAGCAGCCGGTTCCCGCTGATGCCGGCGTTGAGGACGCCGTAGCGCCCGTCGAGGCGGTCGGCGAGGACGTCCGTCCAGCGGCGGTTCGCGCCGGCCGTGGACGTGACGCCGTCGGTGATCGAGTCGCCGATGACGACGACGGCGCCCTGTGCCCGGCCGTTCAGCACGTCGACGGCCGTGAGGTAGCGCCAGTACGGCGTCTGCCCGGTGTAGGCGGTCCCCAGCAGGTCCTCGGTGCGGTCCCCCTGGGCGACGTACGACGTCTGGCGGGCGCGCGGATGGTGCGTCACCGGGCCGCTCGGCGTGGGGGAGTAGGTGGTGACCAGCAGGTCACCGTCGTACGGCACCGTCAGCAGGGCGGGGTCGCTGACGGCCTGTCCGCCGGGCGGGATCACGACCGAGGGGGACCCGCCGAACAGCAGACGGCGCATCGTGCCGTTCGCGGCGGTCGGCGCGCCCGGGGTGGCGGCGACGGCGACCGAGGCGTGCGTGATGCGCAGCGGCTGTACGCCGAAGAGGTTGGAGAGGGTGATGCGGGCACTCGTGCCGCCGATGCTGGTGTGCACGACGTTACGAATCGAACGCCCGGGGAAACCGTGCTCCGTACCGGGTTCCGCGAACGCGGGCGCGGAGGACCAGGTGCCGATCCAGGAGGCGGAGGTGGCGGGCGCCGCGGAGCGGAGCGGCGTACGGGGACGGGCCTGTGTGTCGTCGTCAGGGCCGTGACCGCCGAGCGTCGCTCCGGCGAATATGGCCCCCGAAATGAGGACAACCACCGCGGCGAGCGCGGCGAGCAAGGCATAACCGTTGCGCTTGGTCATGCTCGGTGTATCTCCTCGGGCGCAGGGAGCCCGAGGCTCCGTTCGAACTCACTCCATGATGCGCCATTGCACCCCCTGGATAGACGTCGGGAACTCCTCATGCGTTCCACGAGTAGGTCAGGTAGGGAAAATCAGGTACGAGACGGTGCGTACGAGGCGGACGGTGGAGCGGATGGATCGCACGACGACGGGAACTGACGACATGTCCGACCAGGAGGTTTCCGGCTCCCCGGCCGCCCCTCGCCAGCCCTTCGCGTACAGCGCGGACGACGAGGAGAAGCGCCGGGGAGTACGCCGCATGAAGGCGACGGCCACCGGGCTGCTGCTCCTGGTCGCTGTGATTTATGTCCTGGCCACCTGGGCCGAGCGGTCGGGTGTCGACGGCTGGCCGGCGTACGTCGCGGCGGCGGCCGAGGCGGGCATGGTGGGCGCGCTGGCGGACTGGTTCGCCGTGACGGCCCTCTTCAAACGCCCGATGGGGCTGCCCATCCCGCACACCGCGATCATCCCGACGAAGAAGGACCAGCTCGGCACGACGCTCGGGTCGTTCGTGGGGGAGAACTTCCTCTCCGAGGACGTCGTACGCACCCGCCTGCGGGCCATCGGCGTCGGTTCGCGGGTCGGGGCCTGGCTCGGCGAGCCGGACCACGCCGACCGGGTGACGGACGAACTGTCCACGGCCCTGCGCGGCGCGCTGACCGTCCTGCGCGACTCGGACGTCCAGGCGGTAGTCGGCGAGGCGATCACCCGGCGGGCGGACGCCGCGGAGGTCGCTCCGGGGATCGGCAAGGCGCTGGAGAACATCGTCTCGGACGGCGCGCACGACCGCGCCGTCGACCTCGTCTGCACGCGCGCCTACGCCTGGCTGGTGCTGCACGGGGACTCCGTGATGGAGGCGGTCGAGGGCGGAGCGCCCGGCTGGACGCCGCGCTTCGTGGACCGGAAGGTCGGCGACCGCGTCTACAAGGAACTGCTGCGCTTCATCTCGGAGATGCGCGACCAGCCCGACCATCCGGCGCGCGGCGCGATCGACCGCTTCCTGACGGACTTCGCCTCCGACCTCCAGTCCGACGCGGACACGCGGGCGCGGGTGGAGCGGCTGAAGTCGGAGATCCTGGGGCGGGGCGAGGTGCAGGACGTCATCGCCTCGGCGTGGGCGTCCGTACGCACCATGATCATCTCGGCGGCCGAGGACGAGCAGAGCGAACTGCGCCTGCGGGTGCGGTCCTCGCTGCTCTCCCTGGGCCGGCGGCTGGCGACGGACGGACGGCTCCAGGGGAAGCTGGACGGGTGGCTGGAGGACGCGGCGGTGTACGTCGTGACGACGTACCGCGACGAGATCACCTCGCTGATCAGCGACACGGTGGCGGGCTGGGACGCGGAGCACACGTCGAAGAAGATCGAGGCGCACATCGGCCGTGACCTCCAGTTCATCAGGATCAACGGCACGGTGGTGGGCGCGCTGGCGGGCCTGCTGATCTACACCGTGTCGCACGCGGTGGGCGGCTGAACGCGGGGCCGCCGTATCGCCGATCCCGTGCGCGGGGCGGGGGTCACCGGCCGGCGGGCGGTTGAACGCGCGTCCGCCGTCACGCCGATCACGTGCGCCGGGCGCGGAACCACCGGTCGGTGGGGCCGCGCCCGGCTGTGGGGGACTTGCCCAGTAGTACGGACGGCGGGGGCGGGGCGTTCAACGGTGGCGGCGACCGTCGCGCGTCTCGCGCATTCCAACGCATCTCGGGGGTCCGGGCGGCAGTACATCACCGGCACCGCACTCGCGGGTGACGCAGGCACGAACGCATGAGGTCGCGCAACGGACCAGAATCGGACAGGCGTGTCCGGCGTACGAACAGGAGGGATCGCGGCATAACGCCGCGCCGCGTGACCCACTCCGCCGGAACCGGCGCGGCGGACCGGCCCTCGGGGAGGCGCCCCGAGGAGGCGCGCGGCGGACCGGTGCGGGGCGGCGGCGGGCCAATGTGACGCCGGGTGCGGGAGGGGCGTATGTGCAAAAGCCATGCCCCCCGGCATTACGGAATCGGGCTCGCGGAGCGTGGGGGCGAAGGTGTCCGCACGGCCTTACGGTGGCGAACCGTCAGGGCGCGGTGGCGCTGAGCAGCGGAAGCGGCATTCCTCGCTCCGGTTGTCGCCCGCCCATCGCGCGTGCCGAACCCTGTCGTACTCCTGACCCGCGAGTCAGCTGACGGTTGATCAGCAAACAATCATGGTGCCGCCACGCATCCCGGGAAGGGCCCCGCCCCGGGCCGAGCCCGCCGCCGCGCCGCCGGTCGGCCGCGAGGACCGTCGCGGGCCTGGCGGCGGTGGGCGCCAAGCGCTGCTGGTGGGCGCGCGTAGAGCGGCCGAAAGGTGCTCTTGTTGAGGTCTCAACCGAACCCCAGGATTCCTACCAGCCGGTTGTCAGGCTCATGACCGCTACGGATGGTCGGCCCGCACCGCGTACTGAAGGGCCCGCCCACCCAGCGGGCCCCTGGAATCCCCCACCGGAGGATGTAGTGAACTTCAAGCGCCTCTCTCCCCTCGGCGGCGTCACGAGACGTGCACGGCTGATCGCCGTCGCCTCGGCTCTGCTGACCGCGTCCGCGCTTGCCACCCCGATCGCCTCTGCCCAGTCCGGCGACGTACGGGCGTCCGCCGCCCAGCTCGCCAAGACGAGCGACGCGGTACTCGGCGCCGACGTGGCCGGTACGGCGTGGCACACGGACCAGGCGTCGGGCAAGCTCGTCGTCACGGCGGACACCACCGTCTCGGCCGCCGAGATAGCCAAGATCAAGAAGGCGGCCGGCGCGCAGGCCGGCAACCTGGAGATCAAGCGCACGCCCGGCAAGTTCAACAAGCTCATCGCGGGCGGCCAGGCCATCTACAGCGGCAGCGGTCGCTGCTCGCTCGGCTTCAACGTCCGCAGCGGCACGACGTACTACGCCCTCACGGCCGGCCACTGCACCGAGGGTGCGGGCACCTGGTACACGAACTCCGGCAGGACGACGGTGCTCGGCTCCACCGCCGGCACCAGCTTCCCGGGCAACGACTACGGCCTCATCCGCCACTCCAGCGCCTCCGCCGCCGACGGCCGGGTCTACCTCTACAACGGCTCGTACCGCGACATCACCGGCGCGGGCAACGCCTCCGTCGGCCAGTCGGTCCAGCGCAGCGGCAGCACCACGGGCCTGCGCGGCGGTACGGTCACCGGCCTCAACGCCACCGTCAACTACGGGGGCGGCGACATCGTCTCCGGCCTCATCCAGACGAACGTCTGCGCCGAACCGGGCGACAGCGGCGGCTCCCTGTTCGCGGGCAGCACGGCCCTGGGCCTGACCTCGGGCGGCAGCGGCAACTGCTCCTCGGGCGGCACGACGTTCTTCCAGCCGGTCACGGAGGCCCTGAGCGCCTACGGCGTCAGCGTCTTCTAACCGCCCGGAACGGCCCGGGGCCCGGCTCGGCGGAGCCCGGCACCGGGCCGCGAAACGGACGCCAGGGACGGGGACGCCCGGCCCTGGCGCCTGAGCCCGCGGGTCCCGACTGCCGACAGCCGGGCCCCGCTTGCGGGCAGCGGGGGCTGCGGGGGCGGGGCAGAGCGACCGGTTCCATGGAGCCGGTCGCTCTGCCGTGGCGTCCCGGTGCCTGAGTCGGGGTACAGCTGGACCCATCGGTGCATCGCACGACTGCGTACGCGCCAGCCCTGAGGCGGGGCTACGGCGTGCGCCAAGCCATGACACCAGGGCTGCGGCGCAAGACTGCATCGCCCGGCGCATGACCTCGGCGGGTGTCCTTCGCGAAGACCGCCGCGGCCGTGTGGGGCGCTTCGGTGGAGCCACCGCCTGCCGTGCGGCGCGTGGGCGGCGTACGGTCGAACGGGGGCGGCCCAGCCATCGGCCGACGGCATCGGACACACCCGCGTGCCGACGTACGCGTCAGGCCGCCGAGCTCCACCGGACGAGACACCGTTCCCGCCCCTCACGTACGTCTGCCCCGTACGACATTCCGTACGACACCCCGCGCGCGCCAGCGGCGCACCGCACACCCACGGTCGCGGGACGGCCTGAGCGCAGGGCCTAGGGCGGCGCGCTGGGCGCGTGACCGCCTGTCGTCGGTCACGCGCCCAGCCAATGGGGGAGTTGCCAGTCAGTACGTACGGACACTCCGGCACGTTCAACCGAACAGGCGGGCCTTCCGACGGCCCGGCCGCACACCGCCAACGAACGGGCAGGCGTACCCCCGCGCACGCGAGCGCCGCCGCCACCCCGGTACGAGGGACTTCCCACAGGCGGCGGCGGAAGGTCCCGCACCGCCGGCGCTCCCCGGGTTCGGTTCGTATCGGCCACGCGGGCGATCTCTCACGGCCCCTCACGGACCGGCACGCCGTAACTGACGGATCATCATGTTCTGCTGGGCATCCCAGTCCCTCTCACCCCGCGCCGCCTGAGCGCAACCCGGAGGAACCCCCATGCCCCGCATCCCACGTCTGGCCGGCATCGCCACGACCGCCGTCGCCCTCGCGGCACTCGCGGCGGCGCCCACCTCCGCCGAGGTCCCGACGCTGACGGACCCCCGTGTCGTCGAGCACCTCGACTTCGCCACAGGCCAGACGCCGGAGAACATCGCGCTGGAGCCTGACGGCTCGGCCAACGTGACGTTCGCCTTCGCCCGCCAGGTCGCCCGCCTCTCCCCCCACCACGAGCCGCGCGTCCTCGCGGAGCTGCCCGCGGTGGCGACCGCGAACACCCCCATCACCGAGAACCCGGTCGCCACCGGCATCGCGCGGGCCCACGACGGCACGCTGTACGTCAACTACGCCACCGGAACCGAGCTGACCGGCGTCTGGCGCATCAGCCCCAAGAACCACGCGGTCAAGCAGATCGCCTGCCTGCCGAAGAACGGCTTCCCGAACGGCCTGGCGCTCGACGAGCACCGCGGCGTGCTGTACGCGGCCGACTCGACCCGCGCCACTGTCTGGCGCGTCCCGACGAAGGTGAAGCCCGGCCACGGCTGCGCCAAGCCGAAGGCCTGGGCGACCGGGAGCAAGCTGGAGCGGTCCGCCGTGCCGACCGGATTGGTGGGCGCCAACGGCCTGCGGGTGCGCAACGGCGCCGTATGGGTGACCAACTTCGACAAGGGCCTGCTGCTGCGCATCCCCGTGCAGCGAAACGGGAACGCCGGCCGCATCCAGACGAAGGCCACCGGCCTCACGGGCATCGACGACTTCGCCTTCACCGGGCGGGGCGACACGGTCCTGGCCGCGCTGCTTTCCGACAGCGAGGTGGCACTCGTACGCCCCAACGGCACGCACAAGGTCGTACTGACGGCGCGCGCCGGCCTGTCGAACCCCACCTCAGTGGCGGTTCGCGGCAAGACGGTCTACGTAACGAGCGGCGCCTACTTCACGATGCAGAACCCCAACCTGCTCCTGGCCACCCTGAACAAGCACCACGCCTAGCCACTTCACCCACACCCACCGACCGGGCTGCCAGGCTGACGCACGCTCAGCCAGGCACCCGGTCGTGCGCTGCGCCAGGACGATCCGGAGCTACTAGATCTAGCTGAGGCGGAAGGAAGGCGCAGGTCACCCCCCCGCATCTCACCTTTCAAACAGTCGCGTGGTCTGGAACACGGGCAGCCTCGTTTTGTGCGCTGTCAATTCGCTCCATAACTGCGCTTCAATGCGGTTGGCAGCGCGCGTGAGCTACTGCCCTCGCTACATCATCCGGGCGTTCGTGCTCCCAGAAGCGCAGGACCGTCCACCCCTGCGCCTCCAGGTGCTTCGTCGTTTCGCGGTCGCGGGCCATGTTCTTGTCCAGCTTGGTGCGCCACCACTCGGCGTTGGACTTCGGTTGCGTCGCGTGCTGCGGGCAGCCGTGCCAGAAGCAGCCGTCGAGGAAGACCGCGATCTTGGCCGGGCCGAAGACGATGTCGATCGTGCGGCGGGGCATTCCGGGGACGGGAACGTTCACGCGGTAGCGCAGGCCGGCGGCGTGGAGGAGCTTGCGCACGGCGATCTCGGCGGCTGTGTCGCGTGAGCCCTGACGGCTCATGCGGGCCGAGACTGCGGCGGAGGACGGGATCGGATCAGGCACCAGCGCATTGTGCCGGCGGGGCTCCCCGCCGGCCGGATCGCGGGGAGCCTCAGGGTCGCCGGCGTTCATGTGCATGGCGCGAGGTCCAGAAAGCGTTGGTGGAGCGGGATGGTGTCATCGGAGGTCCGGGGCCCCGTGGCAGTCGCGGTAGGGGGTTGAAGAGCCGCACCAGCAGGGGGCGTTGCGGGCCGGGGGCCAGGAGGTGGCTCGGCCTCGGGCTGCCAGGGTGGTGGCGTACTGGGGGAGGAGGTCCGGGTCGGCGGGGGACGCTGATTCGGATGCGGCGAACGCCTCGTACGACGGGACCGTGCCCCGGACGATGCCGAGGTTCCGCGTGCCCGTCGAGGACAGGTCGCGCAGCGCCGACTCGATCGCGTTCAGGTGCGCCTCGGGGGTCGGGTAGTCCGTCGCCAGGGACGGGTACGCCGTCAGGAGTTCGCGCAGTTCGTCCTCCGGCCAGTGGAGCATCGCCACCGGGAAGGGGCGCGACAGCGCCGTGCGGTACGTGCCCAGTTCGGCGCGCAGGCGGGCGATCTCGGCCCGGAGCTCCACCGGGTTGTCCGAGCCCAGTGACCACAGCCGCTTCGGGTCGTGCAGTTCGTCGAGGGCGATGGGGCCGGCGTTCACCGTGTCCGCCGTCGCGTCCCACTCGTCGTGCGGCAGGCCCAGCATGCGGCGTACGCGGTGGCGGCCGGTGAGGAGTGAGTGAGACGTGTACGGGATCTCCTCCGACGGGTCGATGAGGAGGTTCAGCGCGGTCGTGAACGCGTCGTGGGCCGCGTGCAGTTCGTCGTGGGACTCCAGGGCCTCCGCGATGATCTCCCACGGCGCCGCCTCGCGCGGGGCCGCGGCGCGGATGCCGTCGATGATCGCGCGGGCCTCGGCCTCGTGGCCGTACTCCCACAGGTTGGCGGCCTTGAGGGCCTTGACCAGCGGCGGGTTGTCCGGCGTCCTCGCCAGGAGGTGGTCGTACAGGGTGGCCGCGCGGGCGCGGTCGCCGGCCAGCTCCAGGTGGGCCGCGGCCTGGAGGTACAGGGGCTCCTGGTCCTCGGGGTACTGGGCCGCGGTACGCAGCAGGCGCTCGGCTTCGGCGGTGTGATCGGCGTGATCGGCAGGCGTGTCGGGGCGCATGGTCCACACCGTACTGCTGTACGGGGTGCGGGCGAGAGTGTCCGGGGCGGCACGGGCCGAAGAGCGGTCGGTTCTCGTCGGGAACGCGGTGGGGCGCGCGCCGTGTCGTGCACGGTCGCGCGTGCGCCTGTGGGGGTGGGCGCGGGTGACGGGTGGCGAGGGGTTCGTCCGGTGGTCGGTTCTGGGGTGCGGGTTCGGTCGCGGCCTCTGCCGTACGCGGGGTGCGGTGGGGGAGGGGCGGTGTACGAGGCTCCGGTACGGGACGGTACGGGGCTGGTGACTTGGCGGGGGAGCCCCTATCGTGCGCGCCGTGCGGCAGCGGTGGGTGCGGCGGCGGACTCCGGTGGTGGTGCAGGGCGCCTCCCGGCGGCGCGCGGTGGCCGCGCGCGGACTGTGGGCGGGGGCGGAGGCCGCGGTGACGTTCGGTGTCGTCGTGCTGCTCCTGGTCATGCATCAGCTGTGGTGGACCAACCGGCAGGCCCGCGACGGCGCCGAACGGCAGGTGCGGGCGCTGGAACGCGAGTGGGCCGGGAAAGCGGGTCGAGAGGGCGGCGAGACGGCCGTCGATCCGCCCCAGGAGCGTCCGGGCGAGGTGCCCGAGGAGGTGTTTGAGGGAGCCGGTGGTGAGGTGGGTGGCGGGTCCGGTGCGGGCGGTTCCGGTCGGCCGTCGGCGCCGGTCACTGGGCGTACGCCGCCGGCTCCCCGGTGGGACCAGGCGTACGCCGTCCTCCGCATCCCCCGCCTGGGCGTCACCGCGCCCGTCGCGGAGGGCGTGAGCAAGGGCGGCGTACTCGACAAGGGGTACGTCGGCCACTACCCGCGGACCGCACAGCCCGGCCGGCCCGGGAACTTCGCGCTCGCGGGGCACCGCAACACCCACGGCGAACCGTTCCGCCACATCAACCGGCTGCGGCGCGGGGACGAGCTCAGGGTCGAGACCTGGGAGGCGGTCTTCACGTACGTCGTCGACAAGGGGCTGCCGCAGACCTCCCCCCGTGACAGCGGGGTGATCGCGAAGGTGCCGAGGAGCAATGTGCGGACGGACGTGGGGTACCGGGAGCCGGGCTATTACCTGACGCTGACCACTTGCACGCCCGAGTACACCTCCACGTATCGGTTGGTGGTGTGGGGGAAGCTGAGGTCGATGCGGCCGCGGTAAAGGTGGGGGCGGGGTTGGGCTGTCGCGGGCGGGTGCGGGCGGGTGCGGGCGGGCGTGGGCCGTGGTGGGCGGTGACGTCGGGGCGTTCCGGGGAACGGGTCTGCCGGGGCGGGACCTGGCTCGGGAGGAAGTCGGAAAGTGTGGCGGTCGCGGGAACTCGGGGGCCGCCTGGTGCGTCAGTCATATCGGACCGTGTGCCGCTCGGACGCGTGGTCTCGGCGGCCGCGTCACGTCGATGCGTCGCGGTGCGTGGTGCGGTGCTCGTTCTCGCCCCCGGCGGGCAAGGGCGAAGGAACGGGCAGCGAGTGTTGTCAGTGCCGGGCGCTAGCCTCGTGTACGAGTCGAGTCGGTGAGAGGAGGGGGACCATGATCAGGTGTTCGGCGCGGTTGTTGCGCTCGGTCGGACTTGTCCTCTTCCTGTTGACGGAAGTCCTCCTCATCGACAACGGCAGCTTCTCCGCAGCCGTCGCGCTCGCCGCCACCGCGGCGGCCGGCTCGGCCCTCACCGTGTGTGCGCTGCTGTCCGCGCGCTCCGTTCCCGCCGTGCCGCGCACGCGGGTGCGTACGGCGATACGGGACCGGGAGATACGCACCGCGTTCCTGCCCCAGCGTGATCCCGATGCCCGGGGGCGCACCAGGCCGCGTGCGCCGGGGCGTCGTCTCTCGACGACCACCGCGTAGGGGCTCAGCCCGCTCGACGAGGAGGAACGTGCCGCGCGGCGTAGGCCGCACGGTTCGCCCTGCTGCGTGAGGCGCTGGCACTTGCGGGGCAAGCGGATGCGACGGGCACCGGCGGCGGGGTATAGGCGCGACCGGCGTCCGCCCGCAGCGCGTCACGGGTGTTGTATGAGCAAGCAGTCGGCGTTACGTCCCACCTGGGGCAGGGCACTGCGCGCGCGAGGTGTGGGACGACGCGCTTGACCGGCGTTGTGGGCGCACGGGGTTTCGCGTGCGAGGCGGGCCTCCTGTGCCCCTTGGGTGTCACGTGAGCGACCTGTCTTGCACGTGCGACAGGTGTGTCGCGCGGCTGCCGATGTCGCTGCACGGTGGCGTCGGGCGAGCCTCCTGCACCTGGTCGGCCCGGCGCTGCGTAGGCGAGCAGCGTGCTTGCGCACGCGTGCGCCCGTGTACGTACCCGCCGGCCGGCCCCCTGCTCGCACCGCCGCCGGCGTGCTCCTCACGTAACGGCCTGCTGCCCGCATCGCGTGGTTCGTCACCTGCCGATCCGTCTTCTCTCCCGGCACGACGAGACCCTCGGAGGGCTCACCATGTCCGTATTCGCCAACCTGGTCGCACGCCTCGCGGAACTGCTCGAACCGTTCTTCCACGCCTCCGCCACGGCCGCCGCGATCGTTCTGTTCACCGCCTGCGTACGACTCGCCATCCATCCCCTGTCGCGGGCCACGGCCCGGGGGCAGAAAGCACGTACCAGGCTCGCGCCGCAGATAGCCGAGCTGCGCAAGAAGCACGGCAAGAACCCGGAGCGGCTCCAGAAGGCGATCCTGGAGCTGCACGCGGCGGAGAAGGTCTCGCCGCTGTCGGGCTGCCTGCCCAGCCTGTTCCAGCTGCCGGCGTTCTTCCTGATGTACCACCTCTTCTCCAGCACGCGGATCGGAGGCGAACCCAACCAGCTCCTCGGCCACACCCTCTTCGCGAACCCGCTCGGCGACCGCTGGACCGACGCGCTGGCGGACGGCGGGGTCCTCGGAGCGCAGGGACTGCTGTACGTGGCGCTGTTCGCGATCGTGGCGGCGGTGGCCACGTTCACGTACCGGCGCACCAAGCAGCAGATGGCGGCGTCGCCCGGCATGCCGGGCGCGGGACCGGACGGGATGGAGCTGCCGGGTGCCGGAGCGATGGGGGCGATGGGGGCGATGGCCAAGGTGATGCCGCTGATGTCCTTCGCGACGCTGATCACGGTGGCTGTGGTGCCGTTGGCCGCCGCGCTGTACGTGGTGACGAGCACGACGTGGAGCGCGGTCGAGCGGGCGTGGCTGTACCGGGACATTCCGGTCGGCGGCGGTGTCGTGGCTACCGCTCGGTAAGGGTCCAGTCCGTGAACGGGGTCTTGCGGACTGCACCTGCAACTTGGAGGATCAGCCAATCCTCCGATGGCCGCACCCATCGGCCGGGGCCGAACGCGACTCTCGACCAGAGGAGACTGACCATGAAGCTGCTGCGTGTAGGAACGGCGGGTGCCGAACGTCCGGCGCTGCTCGACCAGGACGGGACGCTGCGGGATCTGTCCGGTCTCGTCACCGACATCGACGGCGGCCTCCTCGCCGACGAGGCAGCACTGGCCAGGGTGCGCGAGGCGGCGGCGGCCGGCGAACTGCCGGTGATCGACGACGCTGCGGGGACGCTGCGCATCGGGCCGCCGCTCGGCCGTATCGGCAAGATCGTGTGTATCGGCCTGAACTACCACGACCACGCGGCCGAGACCGGTGCGCCGATCCCGCCGGAGCCGATCATCTTCTTCAAGGCTCCGGACACGGTGGTCGGCCCCGACGACACGGTCCTCGTACCGCGCGGCAGCGTGAAGACCGACTGGGAGGTCGAGCTGGCCGTGGTGATCGGCCGAACCGCGCGTTACCTCGAAACGGCCGAGGACGGCCTCGCGCATGTCGCGGGGTACGCCGTCGCGCACGACGTCTCGGAGCGCGAGTGGCAGATCGAGCGCGGCGGCACCTGGGACAAGGGCAAGAACTGCGAGACGTTCAACCCACTCGGCCCGTGGCTGGTGACGGCGGACGAGATACCGGACCCGCAGGCGCTGGGTCTGAAGCTGTGGGTGAACGGCGAGCTGAAGCAGAACGGCTCGACGGCCGACCAGATCTTCGCGGTGGGGGAGGTCGTGCGGTACGTCAGCCAGTTCATGACGCTGTACCCCGGTGACGTGATCAACACGGGTACGCCGGCGGGTGTGGCCATGGGCCAGGCGGAGCCGAAGCCGTACCTGCGGTCCGGGGACGTCGTCGAACTCGAGGTGGAGGGCCTGGGCCGTCAGCGCCAGGAGCTGAAGGCCGCGTAGGCGCGGTGGGGAGCGGGGCGGCCGCCGCAGCGGGGCGACCGCCGGGAGGGGCGGCGGGGACACCGGTTCCGTGCGCCTGGAACGGCGAGGTGGCCCCCGAGGCAGGTGTGTGGCCAGCCTCGGAGTGCCCCGCATCGCGCCGACGGTGAGCTGCCCCGTGGGTGCTGCGGGCGGCGGGGAGAGGTTTCGCCGCGCCCGCCCCCCACGGCGGAGCCGCCTCGGAGGAAGGCGGCCGGCCCCGCCGCGCACCGCCCGACCGGAGCGGCTGCCCGCCAGAGCGGCGGGGGTGTGAGCTTCGTTGGCCAGGCCCCGGCCCCGATGGTGGAGCGGCCCGAGGGAGTGGCCCGATTCGGCGCGTCCCGCACCCCCGGACGGTGAGTGGCCTGCAAGTAGTGCGGGGCGGGAAACGAGCTCCCGTGCGCCCCGCACCGTCGCGGCCCCCCGGACGGTCGGTGGCCGCCGGGCAGGGCGGCGCGGACAACCAGCCTCGTAGTGCCCCCGCACCGCCCCCGACAGTGAACCAACCGGCGGAGGAGGCCGGCGGGAAGCCCCGACGCCCCGGGGGCGACCCCCGGAATGCCGAAGGCGGGGCGCCCCCTGGGCTGCCCCGCCCGGCCACGCCGTAGCCCGCCCGGCCACGCCGTAGCCCGCTCGGCCACGCCGTCGCCTGCCCCAGCACGCCGTCCCCGTCCCGGCAGCGGCGAGCCCGCCCGGCCACGCCGTCGTCCACCCGGCTACGCCGTCGCCTGCCCGAGCACGCCGTCCCCGTCCCGGCAGCGGCCTAGGACATGAAGCGCTCCAGTGCCTCGATCACCATCGCGTGGTCTTCGGCCTGGGGGAGGCCCGAGACCGTGACCGTGCCGATCACGCCCGCGCCACGTACCGCGATCGGGAACGATCCGCCGTGGGCCGCGTACACGTCCGGATCCAGGCGTGACGAGTCCTCGAACGTCGTGCCCTTGGCGCGAAAGCGCGTGCCGACCCGGTACGAGCTCTCCGCGTACCGCTCCACGACCCGGCGCTTGCGGTCGATCCACGCGTCGTTGTCCGCACTCGACCCCGGGAGCGCGCAGTGGAAGAGCTGCTGTGCCCCGCGCCGGATGTCGATCGCCACGGGGGCTTCGCGCTCGCGGGCGAGGCCCACCAGGAGCCCGCCGAGTACCCACGCGTCGTCGTGGGTGAAGCGGGGGAGGACCAACCGTTCCTCCTGGGCGGCCAGTTCGGCGAGCAGCTCGGAGTGCGAGCCGGCGG
Source organism: Streptomyces sp. NPDC054887 (assembly GCF_053610585.1). NCBI lineage: Bacteria > Bacillati > Actinomycetota > Actinomycetes > Kitasatosporales > Streptomycetaceae > Streptomyces > Streptomyces sp. NPDC054887. Next base: position 132,517 of record NZ_JBSGYQ010000009.1, read on the forward strand.
ACGAAGTGGCCCCGGAGGAGGAACCGGCGGGCGAAGTGGCTTCGACGGAGGAGGCGGAAGCGGGGGTCGGGCCTGTCGACGTCATCGCCGTACCTCCACCGTCACGCCGTCGCGGGCCGAGCGCCGCGCCGCCTCCAGTACGTCCAGCGCCGCCGCCGCCTGCGCGGCGGTGACCGGCGGGGCCGTGCCCGCGCGTACGGCGGCGGCGACGGCCGCGTAGTACGCCGGGTAGTCGCCCGGCAGCGTCGGGACCGGGCTGCCGCCGCCCGTCACCGGGGACTCTCCCGCGCCGATCCGGCCCCACGCCGACTCCGGCTCCTCGCCCCAGGTCTCGTCCGCCGTGGGCCGCCTGCCCTCGCGCAGCGAGCCCTCCTGCGGATCGAGCCCGTACTTCACATAGCCCGCCTTCGAGCCGAGCACGCGGAAGCGCGGGCCGAGCTGGGCGGTGGTGGCGCTGACGTACAGGTGGGAGCGGACGCCGTTCTCGTGGGTGATCGCGATGAACGTGTCGTCGTCCGCCGCCGCGCCCGGCCGGCGTACGTCGGACTCGGCGTACACCCGGACCGCCGGGCCGAAGAGCACCAGCGCCTGGTCGACGACGTGGCTGCCCAGGTCGTACAGCAGCCCGCCGATCTCCGCCGGGTCGCCCGACTCGCGCCAGCCGCCCTTGATCTGCGGACGCCACCGCTCGAAGCGTGACTCGAAGCGCTGTACGTCGCCCAGTTCACCGGAGGCGATCAGCTGCTGGAGAGTGAGGAAGTCGTTGTCCCAGCGGCGGTTCTGGAAGACGGAGAGCAACAGGCCCCGCTCCTCCGCCAGCGCCGCGAGGGCGTGGGCCTCGGCGGCGGTACCGGCCACCGGCTTGTCGACGACGACGGGCAGCCCCGCCTCGAGGGCGGCTGTCGCGAGCGGGACGTGGGTCTTGTTCGGGGACGCGATCACGATCAGGTCCAGTGCGTCCGCGCGCGCCCACAGCTCGTCGGACGAGGCCGCGACCCGGACGCCGGGGTGCTCGGCGCGGGCCTGGTCCTGCCGCTCCGGGTTCGAGGTGACGACCGTGTCGAGGACCAGGTCCTCGGTCGCGGCGATGAGCGGGGCGTGGAAGACGGAGCCCGCGAGGCCGTAGCCCACGAGTCCGACGCGCAGGGGGGCGCGGGTGTCGGTGCCAGTCATGACCCCACTTAAACAACGCTGTTGCCAAAGTGCAAGCGCAGTGGACAATGGGTCCGTGAACAGGAGCTATACGGGTGCGAACCTGCCGACGCTGCGCAGCCACAACGCCGCGCTGGTCCTCGACCTGCTGCGCACGGCCGGCGAGGCGGGCATCAGCCGCCTGGAGCTCGCCGACGGGACGGGCCTCACGCCGCAGGCCGTCAGCAAGATCACCGCGCGGCTGCGGGCGGAGGGCCTGGTGGCCGAGGCCGGCCGCCGGCCTTCGACGGGCGGCAAGCCGCGGACGGTGCTGCGGCTGGTCCCCGACGCCGGGTACGCGGTCGGGCTGCACCTGGACCGCGACGAGCTGACCGGAGTCCTGGTGGATCTGGCGGGCACGACGGTCGCCGAGCGGAGATCACCGCTCGACCTGGGGGCGGGCGCGGAGGCGGTGCTGGAGGCGGCGACCCGCGAGGTCGCCGCGCTCACCCCGTCCCGGGCGGGGCAGACCATGCTCGGGGTCGGGGTCGCCGCGCCCGGGCCGCTGGACCACGGGCGCGGGGTGCTGCACCGGGTCACCGGGTTTCCGCAGTGGGACGGGTTCGCGCTGCGGGACGTGCTGAGCGAACGGCTCGGACTGCCCGTGGTGGTGGACAAGGACACGAACGCCGCCGCGCTCGGGCTCGCCCTGCGCGCCCGCCCCGGCGGCGGGTCCTTCGCGTACCTCCACCTCGGTACGGGCCTGGGGTGCGGACTCGTCCTCGGCGGAGGGCTGTACCGCGGGGCGCGCACCGGGGCGGGCGAGTTCGGGCACCAGACGCTCCAACTCGACGGACCGTCCTGCTCCTGCGGCGGGCGCGGCTGCGTCGAGGCGCTGTGCCTGGCCGCCGTCGCCCGTGGTGACGTCACGGAGGCCGCGCGGGTGCTCGGGACCGGGGCGGCCAACCTCGTCGGACTGCTCGACATCGACCGGGTGCTGCTCGGCGGCCGGGTCGTCGCCGCGCACGAGGACGTGTTCGTACGGGGCGTGGCGGCGGTGCTGGCCGAACTCGCCCGCCGCGAGGGCAGCGGGCCCGCCGTACCGGTGGCCGCCGCGGGGGGCGGCGGGCGCGCCGTCGCCGACGGTGCGGCGCAGCTCCTGCTCGCACCGGTCTTCGGGCATGCGGACGTCGCGTTCCCCGGCGCGGCGAGCGGGCCCGGCGGCGTCGCCGGAGAGGACGGCGGTGGGCCGTTGGAGGGATTCGCCGAAGTCATATGAACGTACCGGGGCGTGGCGTACGAGGGACCTTCGCGCGGGGGTGGCAGCGTCGCGGGCGATGACCGGGTGACCCGACCTGCAAAGGCTCCTCATGCGATTGCGCAGTGCCCTCGCCCTCGGAGTCGCGGCTGCCGCCCTCGCCGCACCGGCGGCCGCCGCCACCCCGCCGACCGCGCACGCCGCTTCCCCCCAACACGCCGACACACGACCGGCGGACCACGCGGGGCCCCCGCGCGCCGACCGGCGACGGATGGAGTACGCGGGGCCCGTACGCGCCGGCCTGCGCCTGGCGGAGTACGCCGGGTCCCCGCGCGCCGACCGGCGATCGGCGGATCACGCGGCGCCCTTCCGCGCCGGCCGGCCGTTCCAGGACGCGGCGCACGTCGCGCGTCCGCGCGCCGACGACGAATCGGCCGAGTACGCCGAGCCCCTGCGGGTCGCCCCCGATCTGCGGCTCACCTGCGGCGACGCCGACTCCCCGGAGTTCCCGATCACCACCCGCCTGCGCGGTGGACCCGACACCTACCGGGCGGGCGGGGCGGCCGGTGAGTGGTCGCTGGAGCTGACCAACACCACGCGCGGCACCTGCCGCAACATCCATCCGGTCGTCGTCCTCATGGACGGTGACCGGGAGCTCGCCTCCGAGCAGGTGGAGTTGCGGTTCCGGGACAGCTCCGGGCGGTGGATCGACGTGCCCTTCGAGACCACCGACGAGGACGAGCACATCGGCGTCTTCGACGGCGGTTTCCCCGGTTTCACCATCGCCGCCGACCGGACCGTCACCGTCAAGGTGCGGCTCGCCTTCGACGCCGGCGCCGCCCCCGCCCGCGCCCTCCTCAACGCGGCCGTAGTGCAGCGGCAGCCCGCCGACGGCGAGTGGGTCGGCGCGTCGAACGACTACCGCTTCACCGTCGCGAGCCGCGACCCGGACCGCGAGGCCGAAGCCGAGACCGAACCGGAGCCCGACCCCGGCCGCTCCCGCGCACCCGGCCGGGTCCCCGACGCCAGCCCGGAACCCGACGCCACGCCCGGACCCGGAACCGGCGACGACGGTACGCCGCTCGTCCGTGAACACCCGCACTCCCTGGCCATGACGGGCCGCGGCCCCGGCCCGCTCCTCGCCCTCGGGGCCACCGCCGGCGCGCTGCTGCTCGCGGGCGTGGCCCTGATGACGGCGGCCCGGCGCCGCTACGGGTCCCCGGCGCTCGTGCGGGGCCCGCTCCGGAGGCCGCGATGGACATCGCACCCGGGGCCGGACCGGAGGCCGCACAGGGGCCGCACCGGACGTCGCACCAGGCCCCGCACATGACCCGCCCGCACCCACAGCCCCGGTGGCCCCGGTGAGCGCCCGTGGCTGACCGCCCGCCCGCCGGCGCCGGGCACGGCCGGACCGTCGTCCCGCGGGTGCCGATGAGGCCACGGCGCCGCGACGAGCCGCACCGGGCCGCGACCCCGCTGGAGCTGCTCTTCGACCTGTGCTTCGTCGTGGCCGTGGCACAGGCGGGAGCGCGGCTGGTGCACGCGGTGGCCGAGGGCGACCCCGGGCACGGTGTCACCGGGTACTGCTTCGTCTTCTTCGCCATCTTCTGGGCCTGGGTCAACTTCACCTGGTTCGCGTCCGCCTACGACTGCGACGACGTTCCGTACCGGATCGCCACGCTGGTGCAGATGGCGGGCGTACTCGTCCTCGCCGCCGGGGTCCCGCGCGCCTTCGACCAGGCCGACTACGGGATCGCCGTCCTCGGCTACCTGATCATGCGGGTCGCGCTCACGCTCCAGTGGCTGCGGGCCGCGCACGGGGAGAGCGGACCGGCGCGCGTGGCCGCGCTGCGCTTCGCCGCCGGCCTGGTGGTGGTGCAGGTGGGCTGGGTGGTGCTGCTGTGGCTGCCCGCCGACCTCTGGACGTGGGGATTCCTGGTCCTGGTGGTGGCCGAACTCGCCGTTCCTGTCTACGCCGAGAGCCGTCACGAGACGAGCTGGCATCCGCACCACATCGCGGAGCGCTACGGCCTGTTCACCATCATCGTGCTCGGCGAGACCATCGCCGCCGCCACGGTGGCCGTGCAGTCGGCCCTCGACGAGTCGGCGGCGCTCGACGAGCTGCTGCCGATCGCCGCGGGCGGACTGGTCATCGTGTTCGCCGCCTTCTGGATCTACTTCGCGGTGCCGATCCACGCGCACCTGCGCTCCAACCGGCAGGCGTTCGTCTGGGGGTACGGGCACTACGTGATCTTCGGCTCGGCCGCGGCGATCGGCGCGGGCATCGAGGTGGCGGTCGAGCAGGCCACGCACCACGCCCACATCTCCACCCTCGCGGCCTCGTTCGCCGTCACGCTGCCCACCGCCCTGTTCATGGTGGCGGTGTGGCTGCTGCACGCCCGCCACTTCAAGCGCGGCGCCGCCCAGAACCTCGTCCTTCCGGCAGGAGCGCTGCTGGTCGTGCCGGCGAGCTTCGCCGGGCACTGGGCCGTGCCGCTGACCGGTCTGATCGCCGCCTGCACGGTGGCCGCGGGGACGTTTCTCCTCGTGCGGGAGGCGGCGACCGCAGGTACCGGCTCCGGTACCGGGTGATCGGCGGGGTCGGGATCACGCCGGCCTGATTAGGCTGGGGGCGCCCGGACGGCGTGGTCCGGGCGCCCCCAGCGTATTTTTTGGCGTACGGCAGGAGTCCGGCACATGGCAGAGCGCAAGCCGATCGAATCATGGCTCACCGACATGGACGGCGTCCTCATCCACGAGGGCACGCCCATCCCCGGCGCCGACGCCTTCATCAAGCGGCTCCGCGAGTCCGGCAGGCCCTTCCTGGTGCTGACGAACAACTCGATCTACACCGCCCGCGACCTGCACGCCCGGCTCTTCCGCATGGGCCTCGACGTGCCGGTGGAGAACATCTGGACCTCGGCACTCGCCACCGCCCGGTTCCTCGACGACCAGCGGCCCGGCGGCACGGCGTACGTCATCGGCGAGGCGGGCCTGACCACCGCGCTGCACGACATCGGCTACGTCCTGACCGACCACGACCCCGACTACGTGGTCCTGGGCGAGACGCGCACGTACAGCTTCGAGGCGCTCACCAAGGCCATCCGGCTCATCAACGCGGGCGCCCGCTTCATCTGCACCAACCCCGACGAGACCGGCCCCAGCAGGGAGGGGCCGCTGCCCGCCACCGGAGCCGTCGCCGCGCTGATCACCAAGGCGACCGGCAAGGACCCGTACTTCGCGGGCAAGCCGAACCCACTGATGATGCGCACGGGGCTGAACGCGATCGGCGCGCACTCCGAGACCAGCGCGATGATCGGCGACCGGATGGACACCGATGTGCTCGCCGGCCTGGAGGCGGGCATGGAGACGTTCCTGGTGCTGACCGGTCTGACCGGTCCGGCGGACGTCGACCGCTACCCGTTCCGCCCCTCGACGATCGTCGACTCCATCGCGGACCTCGTCGACCGCGTCTGACCGGCCGCCCCTCACCGCGGGCGGATCAGCGGCTCGTACCGCTCGAACCGCGGATGCCCCGAGGGGACCCGCACGGCTCTCACCGCAGAGGGCTCCAGGGGCCCGTCCGGCCCAAGGCAGGGCCCCTGGAGATGCGGAAACGGCCCGTACCGGTGAATCTTCCTAGTACAGGAGGTTCACTATGCGTTCGATACAGCTTGCTCTGTGTGCAGGCGTGGCGGCTGCGGCGGTCATGGCGCCCGCGGCCGCCGCACACGCCGCCCCCGCCGGCGAAGACGCCGAGGGGCGGGTCCACGTCACCCCCTCCACCATCGCCGCGGGCGGCGAGGTGGATCTGCGGGTCGACGTGTGCCGGGGCAGACACGCCACCGGTACGTCCGACGCCTTCGCCTCGCCCGCGCACTTCAGCCCCGCGGCGGACCGGGGCGACCTGTTCGCCGAGGCCCGCGTCCGGTCGGACGCCGAGGCCGGCGACTACGACATCTGGGTCAGGTGCAAGGACGGCGGGCGGGCCACCGGCACCGTCACGGTGGTCCACCACCACAACCCCACGCACCACCCGACCCACCATGAAACCCCGATCGCGCCCGTCCACGCGGGCGGCGGCGGCACGGCCGAGGTGGCCGCGGCCGACGAGGGCGGTCCGGGCACGCCGCACACCGTGATCGGTCTCGTGCTCGCGGGCGTCGCCGCGGTGGCCGTGGCGTACCGGAGCGTGCGCCGTCGTCGCACGGACTCGGACTGACATGTCCGCCGAGGACCGCCCGGCCGGTGGCGGCGGGCGGCTGCTGACCGGCGTCGCGTGGGCCGTGCTGCTGCTCGGGCTCTGGCTGTGGGGCCGGGACGTGACCGAGGGGCCCGGCGGCAGTTCGGCGCCCACCACCGGAGACGTGGCCGCGGTCGGCCGGCCGCTGGGGGCGCCGCTGCCGCCCGCGCACGCGCCCGTCGAGGGCGCGTCGCCGAAGAGTGTCGCCGTGCCCTCCATCGGGGTCTCGGCCCCGGTCGTGCCGAGAGGGCTCGACGCGTCCGGCGCCGTCGATCCGCCGCCGTACCACCAGCCGTCGAAGGTCGGCTGGTACGAGGACGGAACGCTGCCCGGCGCCGCGGGAGTCGCCCTGCTCGTCGGCCATGTCGACACCGAGAGCAAACCGGCCGTCTTCTACGGTCTGAGCGCCGCCCGCCCGGGCGAGAAGGTCCGGGTCGCGGGGGCCGGTGGCCGGAGCCTGGAGTTCACCATCGACGACATCCAGGTCTTCACCCGCGAACGCTTCGACCCGCAGAAGGTGTACGGCCCCCGCCACGGCGACCGGGCGGAACTGCGCCTGATCACCTGCGGGGGCACGTACGACAAGAAGGCCCGCACCTACACGGCCAACGTCGTGGTGTCGGCCTACCTCACCGGTACGGGCAAGGGCTGACCGGCCGCCGCTACGCCGCCACCGGAGCGGCCGCCGGAGCCGTGCGTCCGGCGGCCCGCAGGCCCAGCGCACCGAAGACCCCGGCGAACACGGCCCACAGGACCGCGTGCGAGGCCAGCGACAGCATCCGGAAGTCCCACAGCAGCGTCGCCGCCACCGGGACCTCGTCCGGGTTGCCCGGCAGGGCGAAGAGCACCGCGAGCGTGGCGACCGCCGTGACGGCCACCGCGACTTGGCGCACCGGCAGGGACCGGTCGGCGAGGCGTACGTACAGCTGCCACGCCAGCACCATGCCGAGGACGCCGATCACGACGGCGGCCAGCCACAGGGCCTGGCGGTCCGTGACGGTGCCGGAGTCGCCGACGCCAGGCGGGTTGGCGGGATAGCGCAGTCCCGGCAGCAGCGAGACCGCCGTGAAGGCGGCCGCGCCGAAGGCCAGGGCGCGCGGCCACGGCCGCTCGCCCAGACCCGTCCGGCGGTGCACCAGCGCGTACGCGAGGGTGAACAGGACGCCCAGCGCGAGACCCATGACGACCGCCGTGACGACGAGTCCGAGGTGCTGGGTGGAACGCGAGAACAGCTCTTCGTGGTGCTGCACGGCCGTGGCGGCCGTGCCGTGCGCGTGCTCCCCGGCGGACCGTGCCTCCTCCAGGCGGATGGCACGGTCCATCAGGGGCTCGGCCAGCAGGAGCGAGAAGAGACCGGCGGTGAGACCGGCCGCCCCGCCCGCCGCGAGACCGCGCCCGAGCAGGGGCAGTAGGGGGGTCGACATGGTACTGACGGCCCCGATCAGTGGCAGGGGGCACCGAAGAGGTGCCGGCCGTCGTGCGCGAACTCGTGCAGGTAGTCGCCGGTCGCGGAGACGACCGTGCCGTTGTCCATGAAGACCGCGTAGAGCGCGACCACGGCGATGATCGCGGCGGCGGCCATGATCAGCCAGTCGCGGGTGGTGGTCGTGGCGGACGCGACCGCCGCGGTGTCGGTGTGCTGCGCAGTGTGCAGTGACATACCGGTGTGCCTCCTTCTGGGGTTTCCACGCCCCAAATCAGGAGGACGACGGGTCAGTTCCTGACTTCCGTACGGGCGGCCTTCCGGCTCTCGTACGGTCACAGTGGCGGGACCGTCCCGGGCTTGCACCGGGTTCCTGTCCACCGTCGCCTCGATGTGTGTGGAGTTGTCCTCACGGAGAGTCCCAGCCCGGCTGAGCACTGTCAACAGGCCGTCGCCCGCCCGCCCCCGGCCCCCGGCCCGTGTGTCAGGATGGTTTCGACCGGATGTGTCCGGGGAGGGGCCGGGGGGTCCTCAGAGAATCTTCAGCGCGTCTTGGGCGCAGCCAAGGGGGAGTGGATGTACGGCAGTTACACCGGCCGTGGGCGCAGGGGTGTCCGGGTGGCCGCGGTGGGGGCCGTGGGGGCCGCGCTGCTTCTGGCGGGCTGTTCCTCCTCCGGGGGTGACGGCGGGGACGGGGCGAGCCTGCCGCCGCTGAAGCAGCAGCCGAAGGGCAGCGACCCGTACTGGGTCAATCCGGAGGGAAACGCCGCCAAGCAGGCGGCGGCGTACGCCAAGGACGGTGACGACGAGAAGGCCCGTCTCATCCGCAGGATCGCCGAGCAGCCGACCGCCGAGTGGATCGGCCCGGACAACGCCGAGGCACAGACGAGGGGATACACCGAGGCGGCCGAGAAGGCCGACCGCGACGCCCTGCTCGTCCTCTACAACATCCCGCACCGCGACTGCGGCCAGTTCTCGAAGGGGGGCGCCGCCGACGGCAACGCCTACCGGACCTGGACCGACCAGGTGGCCAAGGGCATCGGCGACCGCCCGGCCACCGTCGTCCTGGAGCCGGACGCGGTGCTGCACCTGGTCGACGGCTGCACGCCCGACGAGTTCCACGAGGAGCGGTACGACCTCCTCAAGGGCGCCATCAAGCGCCTCAAGCAGCAGCCGAAGGTCAAGGTGTACCTGGACGCGGGCAACGCGGGCTGGAAGTCCCCCGACGCGCTGTTCCAGCCGCTCCAGTGGGCGGGCATCGCGGACGCGGACGGCTTCTCGGTGAACGTCTCCAACTTCCAGACCACCGAGGTCAGCAAGGACTTCGGCAAGAAGCTGTCGGCGAAGGTGGGCGGCAAGCCGTTCGTCATCGACACCAGCCGCAACGGCAACGGCCCGTACACGGGGGGCGACCCCGCCGAGAGCTGGTGCAATCCGCCGGGCCGCGCGCTCGGTGAGAAGCCGACCACCAAGACCGGTGACGAACTGGTCGACGCGTTCCTGTGGATCAAGCGCCCCGGCGAGTCGGACGGCGACTGCAAGGGCGGCCCGAAGGCCGGCGAGTGGTACGAGGAGTACGCGCTCGAACTGGCCCGCAACGCGAAGTAGCCGCACCGAACGGGAAAGGGAGGGCCGCCCCGACGGGCGGCCCTCCCTTCGCGTCGCGTGCGGCGCCCCGCCTACGGGACCTCGATCCAGATCCCCTCGGACGGCGTTCCGTGACGGTCCGTCACGAACAGCATGTAGTAGCCCGAGGGCACCAGCGCCCGGTTCTCCGGCACCGTGACCGTGATGCCGTCCTTCGTCTTCTTCAGCCCCAGCGCGACCGTGCGCTGGTCGACGTCGGTGACATGGGTGACGGCGCTGGGCCGCATCAGCTTCGCGTCCTTGATGGACGCGGCCTGCGCCGACCCGAAGGTCGCCGTGCCGCCCCGCTCGATCTTCTTCGGTCCGCCCGTGAGCTTCGGCCGCGCGTCCCGGAAGAGGTACGGCGGCGTGTAGATCTCGATGCGCTGCTCGAAGACGCCCGGCCGGGTGTTGGCCTTGTCGGAGTACAGCGAGTCGGAACCGAAGATCATGACGCGCCCGTCGGGGAGCAGCAGCGACCCCGAGTGGTAGTTGCGGCCGACCGCCGGGTCGGCCACCCGGCGGTACCTGCCGGTCTCGGCGTCGTACAGCCGCGCCTGGAGGATGTCCGAGCCGCCGCGGCCGCGGTAGTCGTTGGAGCCGCCGGTGATCAGGACGGTGTCGTCCGGCATCAGGGACGCGCTGGGGTAGCGGGTGCCCTGGTCGAGCGAGTCGCCGTCCCGGAAGCGCGGGTTCGCCTCCTTGAGGTCGACGAGGCGCGACTTCTCGCTGGACTTCTCGGACTCGCCGACGCCGCCGCCGCCGATGACCATGTACTTCTCGTCCTGGGCGGGAGGCAGCCGCACGGTCGCGGAGGTCTCCATCATGTCCGGGTCGCTCAGGCCGGGGATCTTCTTGAACTTGTTGGTCTTCAGGTCCCAGATACCCGGCTCACGGCCCTCGTCGGCGGGCCCGTACCCGGCGTTGGAGCCCGAGTAGAACAGCTTGCCGTTGTTCATCAGGAAGATCGCGGGGTACGTCGGGAACTTCCTGATGACCCCCGTGTACGTCCACTTCTTCGTGACGGGGTCGTAGATCTCGTCCTTGCCGGGGACGATCTGGCCGATCTCGTCCAGGCCGGACAGCGACAGGACCTTGCCGTCCTCCAGCGTGGTCAGCGTCGGGTACCAGCGGGCCTCGTTCATCGGGTCGACGGTGATGTACTTCTCCGCGACCGGGTCGAACTCGTAGGCCTCCTTGATGCCCTGGAAGTCCTTCTTGTCGAGGGCGAGCTTCTGCGCGATGCCGTAGACGTTCTTGGCGTCGGTGCCGGTCAGGCCGTGGACCCGGTAGTTGTCCTCGGTGCCGGACTCGTACTTCTTGCCCGACGCCTCGGCCTCGACGTAGATGCGGCCGAGCCCCGCCTCCGTGCGCAGGAAGCGGCCGGTCTGCTTGTCGAAGATCTTCTTCGCCTTCTCCACGAGGACCGGGTCCTTGGAGACGTACGTCTTGCCGTTCTTCTTGCCGGTGAAGATGGTCCCGGCGGGCAGCGTCTTCGGGGCGTCCGGGTCCTCGTTGTGCACGATCATCAGGCCGCCGGCCTTGGTGACGTCGCCCTCGAGCTTCTCGTACCGCTTGGTGCCGCCCGCCACCAGCAGCTTCCCGTCGGGCAGCTGGGTGTGCCCGGCGCAGAACATGTCCTTGGGCGTCGGGATCTTCTTGTAGGTGTCGGTCTTCGGGTCCCACAGCACCGACTCGAACTTCTTGGCGTCGAAGTTCTTCTGGTTGTTGCCCGACCCCGCGATCAGCAGCACCTTCCCGGTGTGCAGCAGAGCGGCGTGGATCGTGTTGATGCGGAACTCCGACGGGACGTCGAGGAAGTCCCAGTGGCCGTTGGCGGCCTTGTAATCGGGCCGGTTGATCTTGTAGTCGTGGTACTGCTCCGAACCGAAACGGTAGAGCGCGGGCCCGTTCATCCCCGCCAGAGCGAGCACCACCACACCCGTTATCGCCAGGCGGCGGGTGCGGCGGCTCGGACGGTACTTCATTTCTTACGTCCCCCAAGGGCGATCTGCATGGTCTGGTCGGAGTCGGCCCACGTGGGCTTCTGCTGCGGTGCGTGGGCCTCGGGCGGGGGACCGGCCGGCGGCTCGGACTGGCTCGGCGGCGTCCCGTGCCTGCCCTGCCCCTTCTTTTTCTTCTTCTCGTCGCGGACGGTCCACCGCCAGGCGAAGATCGGCGCCGCCGTGATCATGAGGGCGAGCGTGGCCCAGGTGATCATCGCGGGGTGGTCGTGGCCGAGGAAGAAGGAGGAGACGAGGGACCCGCCGAAGACCAGGATGAAGAACAGGTGGATACGGAAGGTGCCGAAGAGCGTGTCGGGGCTGGAGGAGTCGCCCTTGGGCGTCACCACGAAGCCGGACTTGCGGCGCAGTACGGCGTCCATCAGCGAGCGCGCGTAGATCGGTGCGGAGAGCGCGGACATCACCATGCCGGCCAGGCCGCCGGAGCCCTCGGGCTCGTGCGGCGAGACGTTGTGGCGGCGGTTCCAGATGTAGAGGCCGATCTGGAGCGCGGAGGCGTTGCCGTACAGCATCATCCAGATCGCCGGGTCGATCTGGACGCCCGAGGCGCCCATGCCCAGGAACAGGGCGCAGCTGAGTGCCGCGAGGATCCAGTTCATGGCGGACATCGGGTAGAAGATGATCATCATCGTGTAGTTGAAGAGCTTGCCGGCGGGCAGCGAGCCGTAGCCCCTCCAGTACTGCTTGAGGATCGTCTCGTACGTGCCGCGCGACCAGCGGAGCTGCTGGGTGAAGAAGTCGGTCCACGCGGTCGGGCCCTCGCCGACGGCCAGCACGTCGGGCGTGTAGACCGAGCGCCACTTCCTGCCGGTGACCGGGTTCTTGGCGCGGTGGATCTCGAAGCCGGTGGCCATGTCCTCGGTGATCGAGTCGTACAGGCCGCCGATCTGCTTGAGCGCGCTGATGCGCACCGCGTTCGACGTGCCGACGAACATGGGGGCGCCGTAGCGGTTGCCCGCGCGCTGGATCAGGGCGTGGAACAGGAACTGCTGCGACTCGGCGGCCTTGGTGACGAAGGTGTCGTAGTTGCCGTAGACCTGCGGGCCGATGACGAAGCCGATGTCGGGGTCGCGGAAGTAGCCGAGCATCCGCTCCAGGTAGTTCGGCAGCGGCACGTGGTCGGTGTCGACGGACGCGAAGAAGTCGTAGTCGTCGCCGTGCGCGTCGAGCCAGGCGTTGTAGTTGCCGTGCTTGGTCTTGGCGCGGTGCGGGCCCTTGGCCTGGTTCCACTTCGCGACGCCCTTGCGGGAGAAGTGGTGCACGCCGAGGCGTTCGCAGACCTCCTTGACCGCGGGGTCGTCGCCCTCGTCGAGGAGCCATACGTGCATCAGGCCGCGGTGGCGGATCCTGACCGCCGCCTCCAGCGTCTTCGTCACCATCTCCAGCGGCTCCTTGCCGGGCACGAAGGAGGTGAGGAAGGCGACGCGGGTGCCGGTCTCGGGCACGACGGGGACCGGGTCGCGCGCGACCAGGGTCGCGTGCGCGTTCGACAGGACGTTCATCGTGCGGAAGAGCTCGATCAGGCCGATCGAGACCAGCATGACGATGTCGAGGATCAGCAGCGTGTCGTTCTTGAGGTTGGGGTCGCGCTCGGTCCAGTGCCCGGGCTGCATCAGCCAGACGAACAGGCCGAGGGACACCAGCGGCGCGGCGCACAGCAGCAGGGCGGCGCGCACGCGGTGCGGCTCCTGGGAGAGCAGCGAGCGGTACTGCACCGTGTACGGCTTGTCCGGGTCGGGCTGCGTCAGCGGTCCGGCGAGCCGGCTGTAGTGCTCGTAGTCGTACCGCGGCAGCGGCTTCTTCTGCCGTATGCGCGACCCGCCGGTCCGCAGCTGCGGGGGCACCCGGAGCTGCGCCGTCCGGGAAGGGTCGTTGTTGTGCCGGGCGCCGGTCGGCGTCGACGTCATGAGTCATCCCCCCGCACGCATGCTGGCTGCGTGTGTTCGTCGGTCTCTTCGCCCGGTGCCGGTCCCCCTCGACCATGCCGGACGCACAGGTGGCCTGCTGTCATCCCTTCAGACATGGGACGACAACCTTCCGGTTGCATGATGCCCGCCCCGGGATCTGTTCGTGAACGGGGCCCCCGCCCCCCTGCGTCCCGGCAGCCCCCCGGCTGCCCGGCTCCGCCCCCCAACTCGCCGGAGCCCTCCGCCCCGTGGGAGCCGCCGACTTCAGGACAGGGTCTACGACCCCCGCCTTGATCGCAAGGGCGAAACGAGGTGTTTCCCGGTCATACGAGGGCTTTGGGAGCCGTCTGTGATCGGCTTGCTACATGGGTTCGACGCGGAGGCGACACGCCCGGAGTGTCCGTAAAACCACCGAAGCCCCCTCACGCTCGGTGAGGGGGCTTCGACGCCATGTGCGCCGCCAGGGACTCGAACCCCGGACCCGCTGATTAAGAGTCAGCTGCTCTAACCAACTGAGCTAGCGGCGCCTGTCTGACTCGGAGAACTTTACCCGACCCTCGCGGGTGCTCGGAACCGGCCACGCCGCGTACTGTCCGTTTGATTATCATTTGGACCGTCAACATGCGTTATGTCCAGACAGTTGAAACACTGTCACCCGTGCAGATCCGCCAGAAAAACCCACGGGAGGGGAACCGCATGACGATGCCGGTTTTCGAGGAGTACGAACCCGCGGCCGACTGCGGCTGCCCCGGCTGCGCCCAGGAGCGCCGCGCCGCCGCGCTCGGCCTGACGGTCGCGGCCGGCGGCCACCCGGCCGCCCACGGGGCCCGCCGCGCGCTGGTGCTCGCCACCGCCGCGGGCGTGGTGCTCGGCGGCGGCGCGGGCGGCGCGGCGAGCGCCGTCGCCCCCGGACACGCGCCGGCCCGTACCGGAGCCGACCACGACCCGGCGACGCCGCAGGGCGGCCCCGGCCCGCTGCACGGCGGCCGGCCGGGCAAGGCGACCCCGACCGCGCACACGACCACGAGCACCACGCGGCCGGCCCTGCGGTTCACGACCCGGGCCGAGATCATCGACCGTGCCAAGCGCTGGCTGGACGCCAAGGTCCCGTACAGCATGGAGAAGTACTGGAGCGACGGATACCGGCAGGACTGCTCGGGGTACGTCTCGATGGCCTGGAACCTCGACGGCAACGAGTGGACGGGAAGCCTCGCCCAGTACGGCACGCTCACCGCCAAGGAGCAGCTGGAGCCCGGCGACATCCTGCTCTTCCACAATCCGGCCGATCCGAACAAGGGATCGCACGTCACGATCTTCGGCGGCTGGACCGACTCCTCCCTGACCCACTACATCGCGTACGAGCAGACCCGCCCGCACACCCGCAGGCTGGCCACCCCGTACGCGTACTGGAACAACTCCTCGCGCTACGTCGGCTACCGCTACAACGGGCTCAGCGGCGGGGCCGCCGGCGGCGGGGCGACCGTTACGGCCTATCCGGGCGCGAAGCACTTCGGGCCGGGCGCCAACAACCGGTACGTCACCCGGCTCGGCAAGATGCTCGTCGCCCGGGGCGGCAAGCGGTTCTACAGCCAGGGCCCCGGCCCCGGCTGGGGCGAGGCGGACCGGCGCGCCACCGAGGCGTTCCAGCGCGCGCAGGGCTGGCGCGGCGCGGAGGCGGACGGGCTGCCGGGCCCGCACACCTGGCGGCTGCTGGTCCACAACCAGGGCAAGGACATCCCGCCGGCGGACGAAGCCGCCCCGGGCGACGGAGGCACGGGCACCGGCACCGGCAACGGCACGGACGCCGGCACCGGCGCGGCGGCCGGCGCCACGGCGTTCCCCGGCCGCGAGTACTTCAGGCCCGGCCGGTCGAACGAGTACGTCGAGAGGCTCGGCAGGCAACTGGTGAAGAAGGGATACGGCAGGCACTACACCTCGGGGCCCGGCCCGCGCTGGACCGAGGCGGACCGGCGCAACGTCGAGGCGTTCCAGCGCGCGCAGGGCTGGCGCGGCGCGGCGGCCGACGGCTACCCGGGCCCGCAGACCTGGCGGCGGCTCTTCGCATGACGGCATGACGGAGGAACGATGAGCACCACGACTTCAGAGACCTCGGAGCCGGACGGCTCCGGCGCCCCGGCCGCTCCCGGGCGTCCGGGCGCCGAGACCGCGTCGAGGGCCCCGGTCATCAGGAACGAGTCCACCGTCGAGATCCCGGTGCACCTGCTGTTCCGTGACGACGGCGGACCGGCCGCGCTCACGCTGCCGCCGGGCGCCTCGGTGATCAGCCGCCGCAGGGGCACCGGCGAACAGCCGCGCGTGGCGGGCGCCGCCCGGCCGGGCCCCGGCGCGCCCGCGTACGCCCGGACGCGGGCGCCCCGGCCCGCCGCACCCCCCGACCCCGGGCTCGTCGAGCGGCCCGGACCCGCGCTGCCCGGCTGGTGCGGGGTGGCGGTGGGGGCGGGGGCGCTCGGGGCGGGTGCGGCGCTGGTGTGGTGGACGGGCGCGGTGCCGCCGCCGGCCGCCGTACTGCTCGGGCTGCCCGTCCGTCCGTACGACGGGATCGCGCTCGGGACCTGGGCGGTGCTGGCCGCCCTGGTGACGGTCGTGCTGTTCGCGTTCGGCGGTCTGGCCCGGGGGCGGGTCGGACACGCGTGGGTGCTTTCGCTGTTCGGCGACTACCGGGGGACCGTGCGCCGCAGCGGCCTGGTGTGGGTCAGCCCGCTGCTGCTGCGCCGCCGGGTCGACGTACGGCTGCGGCACTGGCGCAGCGAGCCGATGGAGGCCGTGGACGCGCACGGGGTGGCGCTGCGGGTCGTGGTGCTCGTGGTGTGGCGGATCAAGGACACGGCGCGGGCGGCGCTCGCCGTCGAGGACCACGTCCAGTACCTGCGCGAGCAGGTGGAGGCGGCGATGGCGCGGGTGCTGTCCCAGCTGCCGGCCGACGCCTTCCACGACAGC
Organism: Streptomyces sp. NPDC054887; assembly: GCF_053610585.1. Classification (NCBI taxonomy): domain Bacteria; kingdom Bacillati; phylum Actinomycetota; class Actinomycetes; order Kitasatosporales; family Streptomycetaceae; genus Streptomyces; species Streptomyces sp. NPDC054887. The sequence goes on from NZ_JBSGYQ010000009.1 coordinate 149,087, forward strand.
GCGCCGACGCTGCGCGACGCGGAGGCGGTCGGCGGCAGGCTGACCGGGATGCTGGCGGCGGAGGCGGCGCCGGTCGGCATCGACGTCTTCTCCGCGCAGCCGACGCGGATCGAGTACGCCCCCGAGGTCGCGGCGGCGATGCGGCGCAGGCGGGTGGCGGCGCTCGACGCGCAGCACCGCGACAGCGTGCTGTCGTCGGTCGTGGACGCGGTGGACGACACGGTGACGCGGCTGACCTCGCGGGGACTGGTCGAACTCGACGACTACGAGCGGAAGGCGCTCGTGAAGGACCTGACGGTCGCCTTCTACACGGGGCGTGGGGAGGGTCTGTGAACGCCGCCGCGATTGGTCTGGACATGTTCATGTCGCGTTAATACATTGGAACTTGGTCTAGACCGCAAGACACGCGCGCAGCACGGCTCACAGAACTGCCCCCACGTTCAGGAGCAAGCATGCGAATAAAGACAGGTGCGGCCGTGGTCGGCCTCGCGATGGCCGGGGTGTCCTTCCTCGCCACCGGCAGCGCGAGCAGCCACGGCTACACCGACGCCCCGATCAGCCGCCAGAAACTCTGTGCCAACGGCACGGTGACCGGCTGCGGCAACATCCAATGGGAACCGCAGAGCGTCGAAGGGCCGAAGGGATTCCCCGCCTCCGGCCCGGCGGACGGCAGAATCTGCTCCGGCGGCAACAGCCAGTTCGCCCAGCTCGACGACCCGCGCGGAGGGGCCTGGCCCGCCACCAGGCTCACCGCCGGTCAGGGCTACGGTTTCCGCTGGCAGTTCACCGCCCGGCACGCCACCAGCGACTTCCGCTACTACATCACCAGGAACGGCTGGGACTCCAGCAGGCCGCTCACCCGGGCGGCCCTCGAATCGCAGCCCTTCATGACGGTCCCGTACGGCGGTCAGCAGCCGCCCTCCACCCTGACCCACCAGGGCACGGTCCCCACCCAGAAGACCGGGCGCCACATCATCCTGGCGGTCTGGAACGTGGCGGACACGACGAACGCCTTCTACGCCTGCTCCGACGTCCAGTTCTGACGCCGGGCAGCCCACTCCCGGGGCCGAGGAGCCCCGCCGCACCGGGTGCCGGGCGGCACGTCACCGTGCCGCCC
>NZ_JBSGYQ010000010.1:0-39293 GCF_053610585.1 Streptomyces sp. NPDC054887
GAACTGTACGTTCCGGCGGGGGCTCCTCTCCATCGGCCCCTCGGGGGCTACTTCCAGATGTTGTTGAGCGGCAGGGCGAACTGGTCGTTCTGGGTCATGGGCTTGAGGCCGAGACCCTGTTCGATGGTGCGGCCGATGCTGTAGTGGGTGGCGTGCTGCTGGGAAACGAAGCCGGTCTTGGTCAGGTTCGGGGAACCGGCGACGATGGTGGGGATCTGCTGTGTGGAGGGGCCCCAGTCCTCATCGAAGGTGAAGACGAGGAGGGACTTCTTCGTCTGCCACGCGGGAGAGGCGAAGATCTTGTCCGTGGTGTCCTTCACCCACTGGTCGGGACCGCTGGAAGGGTTGCGGCACGGCGTGTCGTGCATCGAGTTGCAGGAGTTGGGCTCGAACCAGACGAAGTTGGGCGTGCTCGCGACCGAGGTGAGGTCGGTGTCCAGCTGCGTGAGCGGCTTGAGCTTGTCCTCGCAGCGCGTCGTGGACTTCAGGTCCTTGAAGAACAGGAAGGGCACGCTGTCCGGGTCGTAGTAGGCCTCGGAAGGTGAGGTCAGAGCCCTACGTTCGAGGTCGCAAGGGAACCTCGCGCTCTCGCCGTAGGCCCGCCAGGTCTTGCCGGCGTCCTCGGCGCGCTGGCCGATGTGCGGTGAGTCGAAGGTGCCCTGGGCTGTGGGGAACGCATTGGCTTTTAGGCCGAAGGTGCTGCCGCCGGCGATGGCCCAGTAGTTGGGGTTACTGGGTCGGGTGGCGCCTTGGGAGTTCGCCAGAACGACGTGGTTGTCGGCCATGGCGTTGATGTGGGGTGCGTCGCTGTTGCCGATGATGTCGGAGTGGTTCTTGTTCTCCATCATGACGACGAAGACGTGGTCCAGCTGGGGCACGCTGGAGGCGGGCGGCTGGAGTGGGGCGGGAGTGAGGCCGGGGACGGACAAGGTCAGGGAGAGGTTGTCCGCGGCGCCCATGTTCCAGCGGCCCGATTGGGCGCCACCGGACCAGGAGCCCGGTTCGCCGGGCATGTCGAGCTCGACTCTGATCTTCCGGGTGCCGGCGGGGACAGTGCCCGATGTGGTCCGTTCCAGCAGTTTGGTGGCATTACCGCGGTCGGCGGCCGTGACCGGTCCGATCTGTGCCGGTGAGCCGACCGTCGCGCCGCTGCCGTTCTGGAAGGTGATCTTCACCGTCGCCGTGGCGGCCCAGCTCGTGTACCCGCCGAGCCAGCCCGTGAGGTCGTAATCCGCGCCGGCACCGTCGATCTGCGCGGCGGCGGCCGAAACGTCCACGGTCTGAGCGATGCGGGAGGCGTGCGCGGAGCCGCCCTGGAAGTACTGCGTGCCGCGCTCCGCGGGCCCGGGAGTGCTCGTTCCCTGGTGACCCGAGACGCCGTACCGGATGGCTGTGGGACCACCGACCAGTTCCCAGCCGGGCAGCGTCACCGCGTCCATCCCTGAGGTGGAGCCGTTGGCGCATTCGGCACCCCCGTTGACGATCAGGTTCTGGCTCGTCGTGACAGGGCTGGAACCCACCACGAAGGTGGCCGGTTCGATCAGTTTGGTGTAGCCGTCGTTCGCGAGGAAGTGGGCTTTGTACCGCCCGGCGGGAAGGACCTTGCCGAAGGTCAGCGTTCCCGATCCCCCCGGGGCGTACTGCCACGTCGTGGAGGCCGGGGTGCCGTCCGGGAGCTCGTTCTCGGGGTAGATGCCGATCCAGTTGGTGGCCGACGGCTTGGTGGTGGCGTAAGAGACGGAAAACTTCTGGCCCTGCCCGTAGCGCGTCTGACCGGTACAGACGACGCTGGTTTGCGCGGTCCGTTCCGCCTCGGCCGTGGCCCAGAAGTGCTTCTTCGCCAGTTGGGTGTACCCGTTGTCGGCGAACAGGAAGATGTTGTATCCCCGGGTGGTGAGGGTGTCGGTCGGCAGTTCCACCGTGCCCGAGGCCGAGGGAGCGTACTTCCACCACGCGGCCGGCGGCGCGGAGGCCGGATCCAGCACGTTGTCGGGGTAGATGCCGATCCAGTTGGTACTGGAAGGCTGGGAGGCGGTGTACGAGGCGGTCAGGGCCTCGCCCGGCTTGTAGGACATCTGGTCCACGCTGATGGTGCCCGAGCCCGCGCTGTGCGCCGGGACAGTCGTCCCTGCCGCCGCCAGCAGCAGTGCCAGCACGACGAACAGCGCCCTTGCGGGCGGTCTGACTCTCAGGCCGATTGCGATGCGTTTCAAAGATCTTTCCCTTCCCTCTCGGGTAAATCACACCCCTCGCTAATGAGAAGACCAAACCTGTGCAAGAAAAGCGCTCTAGTCAATACCACTGTCGATCAAATTTCACTGCATCGCACACGCGATTTCTCATGGGTGTTCAATAGGCGCCCCCCTAGAAAACGACCCTCATACGGACGACGGCGAGACTGAAAGGCTTGCAGATCGGCAGCACAACGCCTTTTTCTTGCGGTTGACGTCCACACTCAGGGCAGCGCGAGGGCGGCGGATAAGAGGCCCGCTCGTGCAAGGGTGCTGCCGTCTGCCACGAGCAGTCTCCTGACTTCGCTTCCGAAGAGGACGGCGAGGGGTTTTGCGGCCAGGCTGACGCGCAGGTGGAGCACGGCAGCCAGGACCGGACGGGCAGATGCGCCGGGGCGGACGGCCTCTAGGGGCCGGCCTTGCCAGCGCCTTGGGCCAGGTCGTCCATTCCCTATGGACGGAACCTGAATGTGATGACACGTGCAAACTCGAATCCACTGCATTGAGGTCACATTTCCATGAAAAGATGGCGGACTCTTAGGTGACCCCGATTCCGTTCCATGGGTATCGAGGGAAGACCGAGTCACGACAACCCGTAGCGAGAGGGCTGCCCACCCGGCCACTCCGCCGCCGCATCCACCGTTCACACGCCCCGGGTACGGGGCGCACCAGAGCCGGCGAAGCCGATCGGAGGCCGTCTACGGTACGGCTTTGGGGGCTGACAAAGGGCCATGCCATGTGGAGGACTGTTGTCGCCTCCAGCGATGGTCAAAGGACGCCGGCACCGATCGAAAGGACGTGGAAGCGGCCTGACCGGGCCGGTGGCAAGGCGTGCACCAGGCTGTGGGCGCCGTACCCAGACGGCGTCGATGCCGGCGCGGCGGGCCCCGGTGACGTCGGCTTGGGGGTTGTCGCCGATCATGACGAGCCGGTGTGTGGGGCCGGGCTCCGTGGGCGAGATGGAATGCCTGAGGATGGGGCTTCTCGTATCCGCTGGCGGCGGAGTTGATCACTGCCTGGAACCGGGTGTCGATCCCGAGGGCGGACAGGAGCTCAGGGGAGTTCGGGGACGTGGTTGGAGGGGAGGACGTGCTTTCAGCCGTGCGCGGTGAGCTGCTGGGGGACGCGCCGAGTCTGCGGGTAGAGGCTTTACGCGGCGGGGCCGGTGTAGGCGGCGCGGGGCGCAGCACCCACGGTCTGCGGGCGGGAGAGTTCGAGATGGGTGAGTGCCTCGGCGACGACGCTGGTGATGTGACCTCACCAGGTGTCGGAGTCGCTCAGGCGGGGGTGGGGCTCTTGTGCTGCGTGCCAGGGGAAGCCGGTGGCGAGAGCGTCGAACATCTCGGGGAAGGTCCAGCGGTGGCCGGGCTCCTGGACGTCCAGGACCTCCAGGGGGCACTCGGCCCAGGTTCCGTACCGGCGGTGGTCGAGCGTTCCGTCGAAGTTCCATATTGCGGTCTTGGGCAGCGTCACCACAGGCCGAGCGCTTCCAGGACGTGTGCGGCCTTTGGCAGCGGCGAGGGAGGTGCGGCTGTGAGGGGGGTGTCGGGAGAGGCCCGCTTTCAGTCGAGTTTGATCATTTCGCGCCACCACAGGGCCTGCGGCCACTGCTGCGTCCAGGTGGGGCGCAGTTCGTCGGCGGGATGTTCTCGAGGCGGCGTGCTTCGGTCAGTAGCCGGGCGGCGGTCTGGGCGCCGATGCTGCGGATGCCGGGGATGTTGTCGGCGGGGTCGCCCATCGGGGGGCGAAAATCGGGCCATTGCTCGGCGAGGACGCCGTAGGGAAAGGATGTGCTCGCCGGCGGTGTAGCGGCGCTCCATAGCGCGACCGGTGTTCAGCATGCGCACGCTGAGGTCGCCCAAGAGCTGGATGTAGTCCTTGTCGGTGGTCATGATGTCGACCGCGGGGCCGTCGCTGCGGGCGGCGGCGGTCAGGGTGGCGATGACATCGTCCGCTTCGTAACCGTCCTGTTCGATCCACCGGATGCCGCTGTGGTCGAGGGCCTTTTGATCAGGGAGAGGGACTCGATCAGGCCGGGCTCGGGGGTGGGCCGCTGGACCTTGTAGCCGCTGTCCTGGTCGCCCCGGGCCTGGGATCCGTCCTCGGAGTCGAAGACCACGAAGATCTCGAAGCCGTCGGCGTGCTGGACCTGGGCTTTGCGCAGGAGCGCGGCGAATCCGAAGACGCCCGTGCGGTCGTTGGTCTTGTCGCGGCTGGTGATGCGGGCGACGAAGCCGAACCAGGCGCGGTGCAGGAGGTAGTGGCCGTCGACGAATAGCAGGGGGCGGTCATGGCATGGCCTGCAGGGAATGGTGCGTACTGGTGGCGGGGTGGCACGGGGCCGCCAGAAAGTGGCCAGCAGCGTTGTGAGGTGCTCGGCTGCGTTGCGTTCGGTGCCTCCTTCGCCGTCAGGGAGTCGGCCTGGGCGGTGTGTCCGTCGAACTGGATACGAGCCCGTACTGGTGCGACGAGAAGTACGGGGGCTTCGGGCCGGGGGGTGTGGCGGTCGGGTCCAGCAGGGTGGCCGCCGCGACCGCGGGCACTCCGTGCCCGTCCATCCTGACCCGAGTCGATCACTCCGCGCATCCGAAACGGTCAGCCTGGGCTTCCGCCATGGCTGGGTGGATGGTGTCGCGCAGCAATGCGATATGGCCAATTCTGCCGGAGTACCCATCCTTTGAGTGTCCTCCGGATCACGGTTGACTCGCCCCTTCTTGCCATGTTTTCTTTTGGCACCGCGTTGGAACACGTTTGATTCTGCGCGATTTAGTTGAGGTTTTGCCTCATGTGAAGCAGGTCCCGAAGCCCTCGATGCAACGATCGCCAGCTTCCATGGACTTGGACATTTCGCCATTTAAGGAGTTCCGTCATGGCCGCGAGACGTGACCGCCGGGGTGTAACTGCCATTGCCCTGGGTATTTCAGTGCTCCTGCCTCTTGGGGCCTGCTCGAGTGGTCAGGAGACCAAGGGGCGCGCCGCAGAGGGCAAGAGGGTCGACGGTCGGACCTCGATCGCCTACCTTCAGAAGCAGGGCGACCAGGAGTACTTCGTTGGTGAGGCCGAGGGTGCCAAGGCCAAGGCGAAGGAACTCGGCATCGACCTCAAGGTGGTCAACCTGGGGACCGACGCCAACAAGACGATCAGCGAGGCCCAGTCGGCGATCTCGCAGAAGAGCAACGGCCTGATCGTCGTCGTCCCCGACCCGGCTGTCGGACCCCAGGTCGCCCAGCTCGCCAAGGACGCCAAGGTCGCTCTGCTGACCTCCGACGATCAGATTTGCACCACCGGCCCCGACCCGTCAGCCTGTCCGCCGGAGAACCTGGTGCCCCGTATCGGATTCAGTGGACAGCAGATGGGCGGCGAGGTCGGCAAGCGGGCTGCCGCGGAGTTCAAGAAGGCCGGCTGGAAGCCCGCTGAGACGCGCACCATCTCCGCGTGGAAGCAGGACGTCACCGTCTGCACCGACCGGGTCAAGGCGTCCAAGAAGGCCTTTGCCGCCGGCGCCGGTGCCACCGTGAAGAACATCGACGTTCCCACGGATAACAGCCCCACCGGTGCGCAGGACAAGATCGCGGCCACCGTCACCGCCAATCCCGACGTCAAGCACTGGGTGGTCTGGGGCTGCAACGACGAGAACGTCCAGGGAGGCGTCACCGCCCTGGAGAACGCCGGCTTCAAGGCCGACGACGTCATCGGCGTCGGCCTCGGCGCCTACCTGGCCTGCAAGAACTGGAGCTCCGGCAAGCCCTCCGGCATGAAGGCCGCGCTCTTCATCAACGGCGAGGACGTCGGCGCCCTGGCCGTGCAGACGATGTACGACAAGCTCAAGAACGGCAAGGAGTTCCCGAAGGAGGCCTTCGCCCCGACCACGATGGTCGACGCCCACACCTGGAAGTCCGCCGGAGTCACCTGCGGCTGAACCGCGGCACCTTGACACCGGTGCGGCGGCCCGTCCCGCCCGCCGCACCGGCCCTCTCTTCCGGCCGCCCGCCGCATCGCCGTAGTGGCCTCCTCCGCCGCCGCCCGGCGCTCCCGGCGGTCCGTTCCCGTCCCTCCAGTCCGTGAGGCCACCATGACCACACCCGGCACCCGCCCCCCCACGCCGGCGACCCCAGGTGCCGGTGTCGCCGTCGAGAACATCACCAAACGCTTCGGTGCCGTCCAGGCCCTCGGCGGCGTCACCCTGACCTTCCTCCCGGGGCAGGTCACCGCCCTCATGGGCGAGAATGGCGCGGGCAAGTCCACGCTCCTCAAGATCCTTACCGGCGACCACCAGCCCACTGGAGGCCGTGTCCTGCTCGACGGCACGCCGGTCTCGTTCGCCTCACCGCAGGACGCGCGCAAAGCTGGGATCCGGATCATCCCGCAGGAGCCGGAGATCATCCCCCACGTCTCCGTGGCGGAGAACGTCTACGCGGGATCCCTCCCCCGCAAGGCAGGCCGGCGCCTCGACCGCGCCGAACTGCGCCGCAGGATCACCGCCGACCTGGCACGGCTCGGCTTCGAGAAGGTCATCGACCCCGACCGGCTTGGTTCCGAACTCACCGCTGCCCAACGGCAGTTGGTGGAGATCCTGCGGGCCCTCACCGGCGAGGCCAAGGTCATCGCCTTCGACGAGCCGACCTCCTCGCTCGCGGAGAATGAGGCCGAGGCCCTGTTCGCACTGATCGACCGGCTGCGCGCCCAGGGCATCGCGATCATCTACGTCTCCCACCGCATGAAGGAGATCTTCAGGCTCGCGGACCGGATCGCGGTGCTCCGCGACGGCGCCTCCGCGGGCGTCCTCGACGCCGCCGCGACCACCGAGAGCCAAGTCGTCCGGATGATGGTCGGCCGGGACCTCTCCTCGCTGTTCGTACGGCAGGACGTCGCCCGTGCCGAGGTCGTCCTGGAACTGGACGGCGTCACCACCGACGACGTCACCGACGTCAGCCTCCGGATCAGGGCCGGAGAAGTGGTCGCCCTCGCCGGCCTGATGGGCGCCGGGCGTTCGGAGCTAGGGCTCGCGCTCGCCGGCGACCGACCCTTGCGCTCCGGGCGGATCTCCCTGAACGGTCGGCCCCTGCGCCTGCGCAGCCCGAAGGACGCCATCCACGCTGGCATTGGCCTGGCCCCAGAGGAGCGCAAGGCGCAAGCCCTCTTCCTGCACCGCTCCATCCGTGACAACACCTCCCTGGTCAGCCTGGAGCGGCTGCGCCGGCTGCGCTTCGTCCGCAGCGGCCAGGAGAAGGCCGTCGCCCAGGAGTTCTCCGACCGGCTCAGGGTGCGCACCCCCTCCATCGAGCACGAGGTGCGCAAGCTGTCCGGCGGCAACCAGCAGAAGGTCGTCCTCGCCCGGTGGCTGCTGCGCCGGCCGAAGCTCCTGATCCTGGACGAGCCCACCCGTGGCATCGACATCGGCGCCAAAGCGGAGATCTACCGGATCATCGCCGACCTCGCGCGGGACGGCGTCGCCCTGCTCGTGATCTCCTCCGAGCTCCCCGAGGTGCTCGGTCTCGCCGACCGCGTCGTGGTGATGCAGAACGGTCGCATCACCGGTGAACTCGGCCGCGGCGAGGCGAGCGAGGAGTCGATCCTCAACCTCGCCATGGCCGACGACCTCGCCACCGTCGACGCCGCCCTCACCCCGGCCGCCGCCCGGCCCCGCACCGACCCCGCCCATGGAGGCCCCCGATGACCACCACCACCTCCCCGGCCGAGACCGCGAAGGCCCCGGCACCGGCCCCCAAGCGCTCGCCTCTGGCCGCGCTCGGCGGACAGAACCTCAGCCTCATCGGTGCGCTCGTCGTGGTCCTCGGGCTGTTCGGCGCCCTCAACAACAACTACCTGAGCCTGGCGAACATACAGGTGATCGCCGAGGCGGCCACCATCACCGGCCTCCTTGCCATCGTCCAGACCGTCGTCATCATCTGCGGCGGCCTCGACATCTCCGTCGGCTCTCAGGTTGGCGTCGCCTCCGTCGTCAGCGCCATGGTCTTCACCAGCACCGGCTCCAGCGCGTTCGTCGGCGTGCTCGCCGCCGTCGGCATCGGCGTCCTGGTCGGCGTCCTCAACGGCATCGTCATCGTCTACGGCCGCGTCAACCCCACCATCGCCACCCTCGCCGGACTCGCCGCCTACAAGGGCCTCGCCCAACTCCTGTCCGACGGCCGCGCCCAGGGCTACGTCCTCAACAACGACTTCTTCGTCTTCCTCGGACGCGGCAAGATCGCCGCCCTGCCCGTGATGGTCTGGATCCTCATCGTCGTCGCGATCTCCGTGCACGTGATGCTCACGTACACCGACATCGGCCGCAACCTCTACGCGATCGGCGGCAACGACACCGCCGCCCGCCTCGCCGGCATCAACATCAACAAGTACCTCGTGGCGGTCTACGCCCTCATCGGCGTCGTCGCCGCCGTCGCCGGCATACTGCTCACAGCCCGCACCGGCTCCGGCCAGCCCGTCTCCGGCAGCGAGGGCCTCGAACTCAAGGCCATCACCGCCGCCGCACTAGGCGGCTGCGCCCTCAAGGGCGGCAAGGGAGGCGTCGGCGGCACCCTGCTCGCCGTCGCCCTCCTCGGCGCCCTGGAGAACGGCCTGACCGTCGAGGGCATCAACACCTTCTGGCAGAACGTCGCCCAGGGCGTCCTGCTCGTCGCCGCCGTCGTCATCCAGCAGCGCCGCAACGGCGAACGCGGCGCCGGGCTCCCACACTGACGGACGAAGGAACGTCCGGCGCGGGTTGCCCGTAACCCCTCCGCACCACAGAACGACACCCTGCTCGCACCGGGCATGCAGCCGAAGTCGTGCCCTGGCGGTGAGCACCCACAAAGGTCTCCGCGATCCATCTCCCGGTCGCACAGCACTGACAGGAGAACTGCAAATGAAACATCGTCCCCTCGTCAGGCGTCGGATTACCGCCGCCGCTCTGGCCGTCACAGTGTCAGTATCCCTGGCCGTCACGGCACTGACCGTTTCCGCACCGACCGCATCAGCGCTCGACAACGGACAGGGACGCACCCCCCAGATGGGGTGGAACAGCTGGAACGCTTTCCGCTGCGACATCAACGAGTCCAAGATCAAGGCTGCGGCCGATGCGATCGTCTCCAGTGGACTCAAAGCAGTCGGCTACCAGTACGTCAACATCGATGACTGCTGGCAGGCACCCGAAAGGGACGCCAGCGGCCGACTGCAGCCCGATCCCATCCGCTTTCCCAGCGGGATCGCCGCGATAGCCGACTACGTTCACGCAAAAGGGCTCAAGCTCGGCATCTACGCCACCCCCGGCACCCGGACCTGCGCCAATATCTGGGACAACTACCCAGGGAGGCTCGGCAGCCTCGGCCATGAAAGCCAGGACGCCCAAACCTTCGCCTCCTGGGGCGTGGACTACCTTAAGTACGACTGGTGCCAGGCCGACCAGGACGGCGTCAACGCCGAACAAGCTTTCACCAAGATGCGCGACGCCTTGGCTGCCACGGACCGTCCCGTCTTCTACAGCATCCACCGCGAACCGCAACTGCCCGTCGACTCCTGGCGTCCCGCTGTGGCCAACTCATGGCGCACCACGCCCGACATCCGCGACACCTGGTCGAGCATGATCGGCATCGCGCGCGCCAACCAGCCGCTCGCCTCCTACGCCCGCCCTGGAGCCTGGAACGACCCTGACATGTTGGAGGTCGGCAACGGCGGCATGACCCCCACCGAATACCGCACCCACATGAGCCTGTGGGCGATGATGGCCGCCCCGCTGCTCATGGGAACCGACCTGACGACAGCAACCGCCGCCACGCTCGACATTCTCGGCAATCGTGATGTCATTGCGGTGGACCAGGACTTGCTCGGCCGCCAGGGCACCGTGGTCTCCCGCACGGGCGACCTAGTAGTCATGTCCAAGTCACTCGCTGACGGCTCCCAGGCGGTAACGCTCACAAACGAGGGAGCCGCCACAGCGACGATCTCGACTACGGCACAGGAGATCGGGATCGGAGGGGCCTCCTCGTACTCGCTCAAGGACCTCTGGTCCAAGGCGACCAGCACGACCAGCGGCACGATAAGCGCCTCCGTCGCCCCCCATGCAACTGTGATGTACAGGGTGACCCCAAGCGCGCAGGTAGCGCCGGGAACAGGTGTCCATCAACTCTCCGATCTCACCTGGACTTCTCAGATCAATGGTTGGGGGCCGGTGGAGCGTAACCTGAGCAACGGTGAGCAGGCGGCCGGCGACGGACGGGCCCTCACCATCAACGGCACCTCCTACACGAAGGGCCTGGGCGTGCACGCGGCGTCCGAGATCACCTACTTTCTCGGGGGCAATTGCACTTCCTTCACCGCCCAGGTGGGCGTGGACGACGAAGTGGCCACCAATGGTTCCGTGGTCTTCCAGGCGTTCCGTGATGGTGTCAAGGTCGCCGACAGCGGACTGCTGACCGGCGCTGATGCGGCCCGTAGCCTGAGTGCCAACGTCGTCGGCGGCAAGGAGCTCAAGCTCGTGGTCACCGACGGCGGAAACGGCAAACCCCACGACCACGCCGACTGGGCGGACGCCAAGCTCTCATGCGGCACCGGGCCCTCCGCCGGCACACATGCCCTCTCCGATCTCACCTGGACTTCTCAGATCAACGGTTGGGGGCCGGTGGAGCGTAACCTGAGCAACGGTGAGCAGGCGGCCGGCGACGGACGGGCCCTCACCATCAACGGCACCTCCTACACGAAGGGCCTGGGCGTGCACGCGGCGTCCGAGATCACCTACTTTCTCGGGGGCAATTGCACTTCCTTCACCGCCCAGGTGGGCGTGGACGACGAAGTGGCCACCAATGGTTCCGTGGTCTTCCAGGCGTTCCGTGATGGTGTCAAGGTCGCCGACAGCGGACTGCTGACCGGCGCTGATGCGGCCCGTAGCCTGAGTGCCAACGTCGTCGGCGGCAAGGAGCTCAAGCTCGTGGTCACCGACGGCGGAAACGGCAAACCCCACGACCACGCCGACTGGGCGGACGCCAAGCTCTCATGCGGCTGAGCACGGGGGAAGGGCTTGCCGAGGGCGGTCGAGTGATGGCCGTCCGGACCACCAAGACGTCATAGTCACGGTCGAGCGGGGAAGGCCTCCTCCCCATCAGGTGGCGAGACCATGCGAGCCAGCTTCCACGGGACCCTCCGGGCACGTTCGGGGCCCCCTCCGGCGCCGCCCTGAGCCGCACGACCGGACTCCCCCCTGGCCGCTCAGACCTCGGACGGCCGCTGGGTGGGCGTCCGAGGGTCTGAGCGGCCGGCCGGCACAAGCTGAATGCACGACTCCGTGGACCCTGGAACGCTGACCGGTTGGTGACTGTAAAGGTCGGCGAGATCTAGAACTTCACACCCCCGCGTGAGCTTGTCAGCCTCATTGAGACTGCCGCGCCGCATGAGTCGAAGGTGCTGGTGACGGCCGCCGCGGGCATTGAGTCGGGTGAGAGCTAAAGGACACTCGAGGCATGGGTGCAGCTGCCCATGTTCAATCCTCGTGTCGGGAGTGCCCAGCAAATTGGCACTTGTGAGGGTCCGCCGGACGGCCAACCGTGTTCCCCTGCTGACCCCTCCACCGTTGGTCACCGCGTTGAGCTGCATCGGATCGGGCAGTCTCGAAGCACCCACCAAAGACTTTTGCCGCGGATTCCTCATCCAGGCGGAGACCCGGCCCTGCACCGGAGCGAACACGGTAGCCGGAAATCTTCGCACACTTTGGGCTCACTGATGGGCTGCGGCCTATCAGTGGAGCTGACTTCGGTGCGTTACCTTGAGCTTCTTGAGAACATTGGCCACATGATGTTCCACAGTACGCACGGACAAGAACAAGGTCGCGGCGATGGTTTTATTGTCACAGCCCTGGGCGAGCAGATCCGCCACTTCCTGTTCACGCGGGGACAGTTGATCGCCGTATCCCCGGCGGCCTACGGCTGTGACGGAGCCGTATCCAAGAGTGCGCAGCTTGTGGCCGCTACGGGCCATGTCGAATGTAGCCCCCAACGCCTTGTATACGTCGGCCGCCCCACGCAGCTGCTGGACTGCGGTTTCACGGTCGTCTGCCGTGCGCAGGTCGGCCGCGCGTTCCATTGTCTGAGCCGCGTCGTACGGTCGGCCGATGGTTCGGTAAGTGACACTGGCTTCCTCGTACAACCCTCTGGCTCGGCCTGGTTCGCTCCCTTGCAGGAGCAGTGCTTGGCACAGCAGCAGTTCTGCTTGCGCAGCCGGCGCGTTCCTTCCCCGCAAGCCGTTCTCCAGAGTGGACGTCCACTCCTTTGCAGCTTGGGGTGCGCCACGGCTCAGGGCCGCCTCCACTAGTACCGGAGAGAATCCCAATCCGGTGGTCCAGAGATCTTTACGGCGAAGCGCGGACTGGGCCGTGAGGGTGGCACGCCAAGCTTCTTCAGCATCGCCTTGGTTGAGGCGGATACGTGCTATGCCTGCAGCCGCCTGAACCAGCCACAGCCAGTAGGCGGTTTTTTCCGCATGTGTAAGTGCGTGATCGAACTGCTCGACGGCATGCTCGGTGCCGCCCCTTGCCGCTGCCAGCAGACCCGTGGCGAGGGCGCGTTCAATGTGCAGTCTCCGCATGTCCGGAAACTCGTCGCACACCTCGGTGAACCTGTCCTCCAGGCTATCCCAGCGCCCTCCCAGCAGCGCCATCCAGGCGAGGTAGTGACGGCTGAAGGCGTCGATCACGGGGCTGCCGGAACGCCGTGCCAGGTCCCCCCCTTCTTCAAGGAGGGGGGTAGCACGGCTGTCGAGCCCGAGAAACATGGCCGCGCTTCCCGCGAAAACCAGTCCCAACGCGGCGGACCGCCTGATGCCCGGGTCGGGATCGCAGCGCGGCAGTCGATCGACCCGCTGCCACACATCCATGTCCTCTCCGGACGCGGCGTCCAGTACGAGACGCATCGACTCGGCGTACACGGAGGCCTCCGAGGGCGAGTGGCCCGCGCTCAGCTCCTCCGCACGGGCTGCCCAAGCCTTGTTTTCCGTGAGCGAATGGGGGTTATCAGGAAGCGACAACATCGCCATGGCGAACAGTGCTCCAGGGGGCTCTTCCCGGAGCTCGGCAATCGCTTGCTTGAATTCGTTGTCCGCCGTCGTGTGATCCCCGTCCTGGCTGGTTATGAAAGTCGCCAATGTCGTTCGGACTTGGCCTCGTACGGGTACTGGCAGGTTAGGATCGGCGATTATCCGTCGCAACGTGGCGCGGGCGGATGTCAGATCGACGCTGTGCAGGGTGATGAGGCTCAGGACCAGGGCAGTCCACGCCCGTTCCTCTGGTCCGAGATCAGGTTCCTGCAACATCTCCTTGAGGATGGCGGTTGCGGTACCCTCGTCGCCCACCGCGATGGCCTGTTCCGCCGTCGCCCGCGCCTGCCCCAGCCAGGCGTGTGTGTCGCCGAGTGCCTTCAAGTGATGAGCTATCTGTACCAGCGGCGGCGTCGACTGGGCTCGCAACGCCTCGATGGCTCGTCGATGCATCTGATTTCTGAATGGGCCGGCTATGTCTTCATAGACGACTTGTTGAGCCAGACCGTGCCGGAAACCGTAGGTACCATCGCCGCCCTCGATAAGAGCTGATGCGTTGAGCGCGTCGATCAGCCCCTCCTCGGCCGCGGACGAGTCAAGGCGTGCCACTTGGACAAGGAGTTCCTGCGACGCGGCCACGTTCAGCACCGCTGCGGCATGTACCACGGCGACCGCATCACGTGGCAGGCCAGCCAAGCGTCCCAGAACTGCTTCGCGCAGCGCACGCGGGACAGGAGCACTTTCCAGGACAGCAGCGAGGGGTAGATGCTGTGTCTGCCCCAGTCGGCCCACCTGAGCATGCGGGCCGAGTGTAAGAAGATCTTCCTCAAGGACTAGCGGAAGTCCTTTACTCCGCTCGTACAACAGATGCGCCAATTCCGGGGCCGCTTGTGCCCCGATGACCATCGACGCCGCCTTCCGGACATCCTGCGCCGACAGCGGGGCAAGAACTATGTCCACACCGCTGGTTCCGGGGGGATGGCGGTACGGTGCCCCAAGAAGCGGCTTGCCCGTAGGAAGGTCATCGCGCCGGTAGGTCAACAACAGGGCCACGGATTGAGGGAGGTCGCGCGCTAGCACAAGGAGGACCTCGCGGGTCAGGTCGTCTGCCCAATGCACGTCTTCGACGATCAGAACAGCGCTACTCAGACTCTCGAGCAGCGTGCGTACGGCTTGTACGAACTGAAAGCGTTGACTACGTGCGTCCGACCAGTCCCGGGTTAGGTCCCGCATCTGCGCCACTTGCGGGAAAAGCAAAGCACGGGCCTCAGCCAGGGGCGCGTCTTCCGCCTCGGGAGTCATCCGGCGCAAGGCGTCAATGATAGGGCCGGCCGGAGCTGGCTCGCGGAGCGGGTAACAGAGCCCGGTGACAACCTCGTCACCGGAAGCGCCCAATATGGCGGCTGCCTCCTCGGCCAGCCTAGACTTACCGGCCCCCGCTTCGCCTTCGATAGTGACGACGGCAGGCCGCTCACGCACAGTAGCCAATATCGTCTCGAGCTCCCAGCTACGCCCCACTAGCGGCAGCAGACCACTAACCGACCTGCCCGGCTTACCGTCACGTGGAGACACCCGGCACCTCCTTCGGGCCTACCCGCCTACCTGCGCGGTAGCCGACGAGCTGCAACCGGGGCGGGATCATAAGGCTCGGCCACCCTGCACACCCTCGTCTCGATGCTTTCTCTAGTGCAATGATGCCTGAGTGCTTCCGGCGTGGCATGCTACGCGCGTTTCTCCTACCGCGGGAGCGGATTCGGGACGACGTGCCTGAGGGGAGCCGGACATTGCTGAAATGCCGGGCCTGTGCCAGGTGAGCTTGAAGGCTTGGGCCGACACCGGCTACCGCACTAACGACGGTGTCCTATGTGGTGAGTCGGACGGTGCCATCACCTATCCTCACTGTCGTTTGTAGCAACAGAGGGCGGCGCGAGGCCGAGAAAGGCCAGGTAGTTGCGGGGATGTTGTTCGTAGCGGTGGTTGAGTCGGCGGTAGCCGGTCAGCCAGGACATGGTCCGCTCGATGACCCATCTGCGGCGCCCCAGTCGTTCGCTGGACTCGATGCCTTTGCGGGCGATGCGCACGCCGATGCGTTTCCGCGTACATTCCCGCAGGTGGGGAACGTCGTAGGCTTTGTTTGCGTGGTGGCGTTGGGGTCACGAGAATGGTCGATATCCCAATAGAGTGGTGATCAGTTTAGACTGCAATTACACCAGAATGTGATCATTCGCTGCGAGAGTAAGAACGGTGCATCGTGCTCTCCTGTGGAGGTCAGGTGTCTAGCTGTCTCCTGGTGTCTAGCTGTCTCCTCTGGTATGACGGGAGCGTGGGATGGTCGCCGACCTTGCTGCCGCAAGCGCGGAGTTTGCGTTTGTAGGGCGTGAGCGTGAGCTGGCCTCGCTGGTGGCCGCTCTGCGGGGGCTGCCGGCGGTCGTGATCGTGGAGGGGGAGGCGGGGGCGGGGAAGTCCCGTCTGGTCGCGGAGGGTGTGCAGGTGCTGGCGGACAGTGGCACGCGGGTGCTGACGGGTTTGTGTCACCCCTTGCGAGAGCCGTGTCCGTATGGTCCGGTGATGGAGGCGTTGCAGGGCGTCTCGCACTCGTTCCCGGCGGCCAAGGCCCTTCCCGGGCAGGCAGCGGCGCTGTCGGCCTTCCTCCCTGAGCTGGTCCCCTTCCTGCCAGCCGTTCCCCCCATCGATGACATTCAGCAACCGCCGAGAAGGCTGGTGGCCGATGCGCTGCGGGCGCTTGTTGAGGCATTGGTGCCGTGTGTGCTGGTCGTGGAGGATCTGCACTGGGCGGACGAGGCGACGCGGGAGATCCTCTTCCTCCTGGCCACTACGCCGCCCGACGGTCTGGGTCTGGTGCTCACCTACCGGAGGGATGATCTTCCGGCGCGGATGCCGGTGCTAGGCAGCCCCTACCGGCGGCCGAACGGCGTTGGCGGGGCGGAGATCCGCTTGCACCCGCTCAGCAAGGGCGAGGTGAGGGAGTGGGTGAAGGCCGCTCTGGGGACCCAGGCCGGGAGTGGGCTGGCCTCTTTGCTGTTTGCGAGGAGTGAGGGGCTTCCGCTGGTGGTGGAGGAGGATCTGCTGACCTTGGTGGAGCAGCAGCGGCAGGCCACTGGGGGGGTGGGTGATCCGGGGGTGTCGTTGGCGGGTGCGGCGGTGCCGCGGGCGTTGCGCGAGGCCGTGCAGGAGCGGCGGGCGACTCTGCCGCCGGCGGCGGTCGCGGTGGTGGAGGCCGCGGCGGTGCTGGCGGTCCCGGCCGACCAGCAGCTGCTGGCCGAGGTGGCGGGGGTCAGTGCGGATGAAGGGGCGGAGGGTCTGACGGCGGCGTTGCAGGCGACGCTGCTGCGGGAGACCGAGCCGGGCAGGTACGGGTTCCGGCATGTGCTGGCGCAGCAGGCGGTGTATCAGGCGCTGTTGGGCCCGCGGCGGCGGGCGCTTCACCGTCGGACGGTCGCGGCGCTGCGGGCGCAGGCAGCTCCGGCTCTGGTGCAGATCGCCCACCACACCCGGGCTCTCGGCGACACCGCGTCCTGGCTGCGCGAGGCCGAGGCCGCCGCGGACGAGGCCATCGTGCTCGGCGATGACGGCATCGCCACCGCCATCCTCAACGACATCCTGGACCAGCCCCGTATAGACCCCGAGCTGCGCTCCCGCGCCGCATTGGCTCTGTCCAGCATCGCACCCAAGTCCACCACCTACGCCGCCACCATGAAGACGCTGCGCAGGATCGTCGACGATCCCCAGCTGCCCCGCCAGACCTGCGGCCGCATCCGCGCCGCACTCGCAACGCTGATGGCCAACCAGATGCGTGACCGCTCTGGTTTCGCGGAGATGCGGCGGGCGGTGGACGAGCTCGAGTCCTGGCCCGTCTACGCAGCCCAGGCCATGACCGGCCTGATCTGGAGCCGAAGCGCACAGACTCCGGACCAGAGGGAAGAGTGGGTGGTGCGGGCTGAACGGACACTGCAGGACTGCGAGCAGCACGAGGGCTACCCGGCCGCGTTCGCCGGGGTCCGCACGGCGCGGATCACCCTGATGGCAATCCGGGGTGATGCCGGTCTGTGGGACGCAGTAAACGCACTGCCCCGCCACTCCGCCGACCCTCAAGAGCACCGCCAGACACTGATCGCGCTCTTCAACGCCGGCTCCCACGCACTCGAGCGAGGCGAGGACGCGCGCGCCGAGACCGTGCTCCGGGAGTGCCTGCGAC
Source organism: Streptomyces sp. NPDC054887 (assembly GCF_053610585.1). Classification (NCBI taxonomy): domain Bacteria; kingdom Bacillati; phylum Actinomycetota; class Actinomycetes; order Kitasatosporales; family Streptomycetaceae; genus Streptomyces; species Streptomyces sp. NPDC054887. Next base: position 17,467 of record NZ_JBSGYQ010000010.1, read on the forward strand.
TGGCGGAGCACGGAGGCGACCCCTCCCTGGAGTGCTACGCCCGCACCGCACTGCTCACACTAGACTGGTTGTCAGGCAAGTGGACTAATCTACAGGACAATTTCAGCGAACTTGCAGCCCAGTTCAGCCACATGGACATTGTCCGGACGTTTCGTGCTCTCATGCTTGGGCACCTCGCCGCCGCCCGTGGCCAGTGGGCGACGGCCCTGCAGCACTTCGCCGTTGTCGGCGCCGCCGCTGAGAGAGACGCCCAAGTGATCGTCTCAATCATGGCGGCCGTGGGCGTTGGTCTCGTGAAGCTGGCGCAGGGCGAGGCCGAGGCCGCGTGGAGCACCCTCACCCCCGCGGCGGAAAGCTTCCGCGCCTCCGACGCATGGCAGGGGAGCACCAGTCTGCTTCCCCTCTACGTCCAGACCGCGATGGCATGCGGCCACCGGGATGCGGCCGAGCAGATTGTGGCCGAGGCCGAAGCGGCACAGCAGGAGCGGACCGCAAACCATCGGTGCGGGCCCGTTGCAGACGCCGAACTCCACATTGCCCACGGCCTGCTGCTGCGGGAGACGCATCCCGAGGCTGCGGTCGGCCATTTCGAGCAGGCCCGCTCGCTGTGGCATACCATCGGCCGCCCCTACCCCCAGGCCCAGGCCGCTGAAGCCCACGCTTGCGCCCTCGCTGTCACCAACCCCGACGAGGCCGCAACCCTCCTCATTGCTGTAGCCGAGCAGTACCAGCAGCTCGGCGCCACCTTCGACGCCGCCCGGTGCCACCGGACGCTGCGCGACACCGGATTCGCCCCACCCGCCACCCATCGCGGACGCCGCGGCTACGGCACCAAACTTTCCCCACGAGAAACCGAGGTCGCCCAGTTCCTCGCCACCGGCGCCACCAACAAGGACATCGCCGACGCACTCTTCCTCTCCATTCGCACCGTCGAACACCATGTCGCCAACACGCTGAAAAAACTCGGCGTCACCGACCGCGAAGACCTCGCAACCACCCATCCCGGTTAGAGGTCGTATTCTCCCGATGTTGCATTGTAGAATCCTCTGTTTCCTCTGTAGTGTTGGGTCGCGCCAGGAGGTGATGGCTTCGCCGGTGTGGCGGCATGAGGACCATCAGGCGAGGTCCATCATGGTTTCGGGCCTGGAGGTTTGGTAGTCGTGAGCCAGGCGGTGGTGGAGCATGAGCCATTCGTAAGTCCGCTCGACCGCCAATACTTCGGGATCGGCCTGAATCCCCTGCCCAGCTCCGCCTGGAGTTCTAGGTTCCCAGTGGGAACTATCCGGCGGATATCGGCCCGGCCATGGCTGGGCCCCGCAGTGCGGTTCTGGAGTGGGATCTGCTTCCAGGCAACGGACTTCGTCTGCCTGCGGCACTTCTTCTGGTTGTCTTGACGACCATGATGTAGGAGCGCCCCGAGAGGCGAGGTACTCGTCGTGCTCGCGTTGTGTGCGCATTGCGTCGGTGGTGGGGACCGCTCCAGTCAGGTCGATGCCGTCCAGTAGTGGTTGCAAGCAAGTGATCTCATGTGTCTTGGTCCCGACGGAAACCTGGCCCAGGGCGGCGGAGGCGGCGTGGTCGACGGCGCCAGCAAGTGGATCTTCCGGTCGTGCGCGCGGGCGGAACCGCCCAGGGACTTGGCGTCCACCGCGTTCGCCCGCGGCAACCGCCCGCCTGGCTGTGGGCATCAGACGGGCAGCCAGCTCGGTCGAGTACGTCACCGTCGAGGTGTGCGATCCCCGGCGGATGGTGGCTCACCGGGGGCGTGACGTTGGCCGGCGAAGGGGTCGCGGCGGGCGCCGAGCCGAGCCAGGACCGACTGCGAGGCGTCGGCGGCCCGCTCGCTGATCGTCAGCAGGGAGTCGCACCGGTCCGGACCGCAGCAGCGCGGATGGCGAGCGAATGGACCAGGGAATGCAGTCGGGCCCCGCGAGCCGCCGGGGTTCCATAACCGTCGCGAGGCAGGCCTGGGCCCAGGAGAGCGGTCGGAGAACGTCGGCTCGTAATACGCGTCCGCTAGCGGGCGGACACTTCACCGACGTGCTTGTCCGACTATGGGGTCGGAGCCCCAGCAGGACGCGTCTTACCCTGTTCAACGCCCGTGCCTGCCCCTGGATCTCGGGCATACCCACACCGCCCACCCGATTTCTACACCGCCGATTGGGGTGCGGCCGTCCAGGAAGCCAGCACTGGAATTATGGGCGAGGCACCTCGTGTTGGTCATCCAGCAAGGCGTAGGCGCGGGGGCGGTGCGAACGCAACCACACGGCTCGCCATGGGGCGAGCAGCGCCAGCGCGATGACCAACCATGGGAGGCTGTTGGCCATGACGGAACTCGAGCCGGTGAGCGTGTCGAAGTTCCACATGATCAACGTGGTGCCGATGAGTAGGCCGGCAAAACCGATCAGCGGTGCGACAGCCGTGCGCCACCAGTGCCCACCCTCGCGACCGCGGAAGTATGCGAAAACCGCGATGGAAACGAGGGCTTGGAGGAGCACGACGGCGAGCGCTGAGAGACCGAGCATGGTGGCCGTCAGGTTGCGATAGGGATGTAGGTCCGCCACGGCGTAGGCGATCACAACGGCGAGGATCAGGCCGGACTGAGCGATGCTAGCCACGTGCGGGGAGCGATGGCGGGCGTGCACGCGGCTGAGCGCTGCTGGCAGCAAGCCCGCGTGACCCAGCGTGTAGAGGTACCGTGAGGCAACCGTGTGACTGGCCGTCAAGCAAGCGAAGGCCGAAGTGATGACCAACAACTCGAAGACGTACACCATGGCCTGGCCAAGGAACTGGTCCGTAAGTCCGAGGAACAGGGCGCCAGCCTGCTCACCCGCGACGGTGCGGGCATTGTCGACGCCGAGCGCTCCCACCACGAGCCAGGACGTGAGGCAATAGAAGACCCCGATCGCGGAGACGGCGATGTACGTGGCCCGGGGGATACCCCGTCCGGGGTTCTTGGCCTCGTGGGCATAGATGGCAGCCCCCTCGAAGCCGACGAACGAGCCGAAGGCAAACATGAGCGCCACGCCGGGTGCGCCGGAGAATACGGTGCTTGGCTCGAACGAGACTGCAGGGAACGCAGCGGTCCCCTTCTCGATGACGATCGCAAGGTCAAGGATGACCAGCATCAAGACCTCGAAGAGCATCAGGATAACCAGGATCTGGGCAGAGAGATCGATCTGTCGGTACCCCAGGACAGCCATCACGGCGATGAGCACGAAGCTGAAGATCCACCAGGGCGCTGAGACGTCGAAAAGATCGAGGACGACGATGTTCGAGAAGTATCCGACGCCACCTGCGAGGCCTACTGCCAGCGTGTTGTAGGCGATCAGCGCGAGGACGCCTGCGGCCGCACCAGGCGGGCGGCCCAGCGATCTGTTGACGTAGGTGAAGAAGCCTCCGCCTGAGGTGATACGGCGGCTGATCGCGGCATAGCCGACGGCGAAGCAGAGCAGCGTCAGAGTCACCAACAGGTAGGCGCCGGGTACTCCTGCGCCATTTCCAATGGCCAGCGAGATGGGGAGGGTACCGGCCATAGCCAACAGCGGTGCCGCGGTGGCTGAAACCAGAACGACGAGCCTGGTGGTGGAGAGGTTGCCTCGCAGTCCCGAATCGGGATCGGGCATGTCTGACATGGGTTGACCGGAAGCTGAAGCAGTCAAGAGAAACACTTCCTCGTAGGAAGCCACTTCCTCAAAGGAGAGTGATCAGCGGAAGCAGCCGGATGGGGCGGGGCTCCGGTCCAAGGCGTGGTGGTGGAGATGCGAGGAAGCGACCCGCCGCTTTCCGGAGCCTTCCCGCCCAGCCCCGGCGGTATCAAAGGCATTGTTCCATATTGTCTATATCTACTGCGAGATTGCAGGGGGAGTGTCGAGGTCTAGGGCGCTGAGCGGAGAGCGGAAAGAGGCCCCTGGCGTTCACCCGGACGGGCGTCGGGGCCTGTCGTCCTGTGCGTCTGCGTTTCCATTCTCGGTGACACCGCGATGTCTGCCCGCCTGATGCCTGGTGCCACCCGGCGCCAGCCATCGTGTTCATCGTCCCGAGGCCGAGCGATCTCTGCAGACCATCGACTAATCGACCCACCCGGGTGCTTGAGGCGTGCCGTGCGGCGACCGATGCCTGTTTTGGGACTCGTCGTCGAAGCCTGACTGCAGGAGGCCATGATGAAACGGCTCACCGACCAGGTGGCGATCGTCACCGGCGGAGCACGGGGAATTGGAGCCGCGACCGCGCGGCTGCTCGCAGCCGATGGTGCCGCCGTGGTGGTCGCCGACGTCCTGGACGCCGAGGGCGCGGCGCTGGCCACGGAACTCGGCGGCCGGAGCCGGTACACGCACCTCGACGTCACCAGCGAAGGCGGCTGGCAGGCGGTGGTGTCGGAAACGGAACGGGAGATGGGACCGGTCTCGGTGCTTGTCAACAACGCCGGGATCCTCGAGTGGGCCACCATCGAGGAACAGACCCTGGAGTCGTTCCGCCGGGTCGTTGACGTCAACCTGCAGGGCACCTGGCTGGGCATCCGTACCGCTGTGCCGTCGCTGCGCCGGGCAGGCGGTGGTGTGATCGTGAACATGTCCTCCAGCGCGGGGCTGACCGGCTACGCAGGCGTGGGCTCGTACGTGGCCAGCAAATGGGCACTGCGCGGGCTGACGAAGACCGCGGCACTGGAACTCGGTGCCGACCGGATTCGGGTCTGCTCCGTCCACCCCGGTGTCGTGCACACCGCAATGACGGCCGACATCGAAGAGTCGTTCGCCTCCGGACAGCCCATCCCCCGTTTCGGGGAGCCTGAGGAGGTCGCCCGCATGGTCGTCTTCATCGTGGCTGAGGCCACCTACTCGACGGGCACTGAGTTCGTCCTTGACGGCGGCGCGACCAACGGTGCTCCGGCTGCCTTGCCCTCCGGCCGTTGACGAGAAGGCTGGCTTCGCTGCCCGATCGCGCGGGGCGGCGGGCGAGCTTTCCGGGAAGGATGGATGCCCTGGAAGCGCAGGTGAAGGCGCCTTCGGTCCCGGTGCTGGCGTCGGTGGCGGTGCCTTGAGCCGTAGGGTAGTACTCGCGCAGCGAGGCGCGCATCCGCTGGAAGGTGTGGGTTTGTTCCCAGATCAAGGCTGGTGAGCGCGGGCGACGACCTTGACGGCGGGGGCCTGCTCGCTGTCGCCGGCGATCGGCCACAGCGATCGATGCGGACCATGTTTGCGAGGCGCGTGGGTGACGGCGTCCTGGTAGCCGTCGGCGGTCAGAGCCTGCGAGCCACGGTTGTCTCGATCCCGATCACCACATCGGCCGCCGCCAGGATCTCCCCGCCACGGCGGGCGATGAGGGCATGCAGCTTGGCGATGCCCCTCGATGCCTCCGGCAACCGGGCGGCGGTCAGTTGACCTCCCGTGCGGCCCTGGATCTCGAAATCATGGTGGGGTCGGCGCAGAGCGCGGTACTGGGATTCCTCCCAGCCCGTTTCTCCACGCCGCCCTCCCGAACCGGACGTGCGAGTTGGCCCCGCATCCGGCTCTCCACAAGCCCCGTTGAACAGTTGCATTCCTCAGTGCGTGCTGGGCCATGGCGACGGAATCGTCGTCCCTCTGGGCCGATATCGAGTGGTGACTACCGAGCTCGGGTTGAACAGGAGGACGTCCCCGTCGTGAGGCCACCATCCGCCGTCACAGAACCGGCGGCGGAGCTCATTCCACCCCGTGCCGGGGTGTTTGCGGCCACCTGGCGCCAGACGATCATGCGCAGGTATTGGAAGGCTCAAGCGGACCCCCCGGGGCGGAAGTAGGCGGTCCAGCCCCGCAGCACTTGGTTGAGCTTGTGCAGCAGGACTGCCAGCGGCACGCTGACGTTCATTCGGCAAAGCGCCTTCGTCTCATCGTTGAAGAAGGCCTGCCAGAGCACGGTGCACGGACGTCGGGAGAGGAGGTCACCGGCCCGGAGCTCCCGTCGTAAGTGGCTCAGCTGTCTATTATGACGTCCAGCTCCGCCACTGCGGCGTATCGGTTCTCCGGCCCGTGCTCGCTGAGTACACGGAGAGCCACGTGCCGTGCTGTGACCGGCGCGAAAGGCACCACGTACTCGGCGCGGTCGCCGGGGAAGCTACCCGTGGCAGCCTTCTGCCAGGTGACGCCGTCCTTCGAGACCAGTACCTCGTAGGCCTTCACCCGGCCATTGCTGCCACCGTCCTGACGGGCCATGTATCGGATGCCGGCAATTTTCCGCTCGCTCCCAAGGTTGACGGCAAGCTGGTGGGGCATGCGGGCGTCCCAATTGCTGTGCCAGATTGTGTATGGGTCGTTGTCGGCCGCCCTGCTCGCTTGACCGGGTTCTCGCACGGTTTCCTGGGTCGTTGCCGAGGCGATCCATCCATTCTGACTCGACATCCCAGGATTCGCACCGATCTGCGAGTCCAGATTCCCCGGGTCGGGCGTCCGGGCCGGTAGCGCGTCACCCACCTGGTCATACCTGTCGAGGAAGGGGCGCACATCCGACCCGGCGGAAGTGGCCCAGGTCCGCTCGGCGACCACGGCCAGCGGCCGGCGAGCGAAGTAGTCGACCCAGCCGACGGGCATGGTCTGGGTTCGGTCGGACCAACGGGCCACGCGATAGCCAAGGATGCCGGGCTCTTGGACGAATGGGTAGTTCCGGTAGGTGGTGCGTATGTCGAAGAAGCCGTACTGGCCCGGTCTGTCACCCAGCCCGGGGCTCACGTAGAGAGGGCCGTCCTGAGTTCCGATCACCTTGTAGCCCTGTGCAGCTCGGCCTTCAGGGCTCGACAGCCATTCATTGACGATGATTCGCTTGTCCGGGGTGATGCTCGTCGACTGACTGTAGTCCCACCACTGCCACACCTCGGTCGTCTTGCCTGCCGCACGCACCGCCGCATCTAGGTCATTGATGAACTCGACGAGCACATCGCCGGAGTAGGGGTAACCCTTGGCCTTCTGGTAGGCCACGAGCTCCGGACACGACTGCTGTGCCGGCTCCCCCGGTACTTCATCCGTGCCTACGTGCAAGTGCGGACTCTTTCGAAAGATTCCCGCGACCTCGGTGATGAGGTTGCGGGCGAAGGCACGCGTTTCCGGTTTGGTGTAGTCGAGGGTCCACTTGCCCAGGTTCGATCCTTCCCAAGTGTTATTGGGCCGGGCCATCGACTCGCAGGTGAAGGCGAGTTCCGGCTTGGCTTCTCCGATCGCGGTCGCGTGTCCGGGCAGATCGATCTCCGGCACGATCGTTATGCCGTAGCTCTCCGCGTAATCCTCGAGTTCCCGCAACTGCTGAACGGTGTAGTGCTCGGGAGAGACGATCTCCGGGTACCGGTCACTGGCGATGCGATAGCCGTTCCAGTCGGACAGATGCAGGTGAAACGTGTTGAGCTTGTACCAGGCGGCCTGCCGGATCTGCTGCCGTAGGTAGTCCACAGGGAAGTACTTTCTGCCGACGTCCAACATTTGACCGCGAGAGCCGTGCGTGGGCCAATCGGTGGCGACACCGCGGCCCACGGCACGCGGGGTCTTCGTCGTGCGCAGAGCCTGGAGCAGGGTGCGGGTCCCATAGAGCACCGCTTGCCGGGTGCTGCCAGTCACTTTCAGTACCGACCCGACGGCAAGCTCGTACCCCTGCGGTGCGCTGACACCGGTCGGTGTGCCCAGGTTGAGAGAAATGTCGTTCAGCTGAGGGTCTCCCACGACAACCGATGGACGGATGCCCTCCTGCTCGGCGAGCTCTCCGGCCAGAAGGTTAGCGGTGGCAGTGAGCCCTGGCGCCGCAGCCGGAGCGACCACGATGCGGCTCGTGCCGGCCAGCTGCCAATGGCCAGTGTTACCTACCCACGAACGGATGGCCGGTACGGTCACTGGTACAGAGTTCGGTGCTTCTGCGCCCTTGGCCACGTTGCCGGGCACCAAAGCGACCAGTGCGCAAGTGGCCAAGCCCATGGCTATCCATGGTCGTTGCATCTTTGCTCCCTCACGGTGTGACACGAGACCCTCATGCTTCAATGCGCACTCTCGCTGCGTCAATTAGTTCGTAACCGTCGTCTTTCACGCAATTAATGGCACGCTGGTAACATCTCCAAGCAGAGGGCTCCGCTTTCACTTGCGTGCCCGCCCCCGACACCACCCGCACCGCCCGCACCATCCCGCGTGACCCGACCGCGCCCTCGGCTTGATGCCCCCCAGCGAACTCGCCGCCCACTGGCCGATCTCCGCAGCCAAATCCGCTACGCTCAAGCCACCGCCACGCCCTTCTCGGCCCTCGCCCCGGGCGACGATCACCGACCTCACCTACGAAACCCAACTGCGCCCGCGACCTGTCCCGGCGGGACCGCGTCCGGGAGGACTACCAGCGCGAGCGCAACGGGCCGCAGGCCACCACTCAGTCGTCGCCGCAGACCCGCGCCGCGGCCGCGCGCCGGGCCGCCACCGATCGGCCGCCTTCGCGGTCGCCCGATTGAGGGACTGTACGAAGAACGGCTCTGTCTCACATTCGGTGGTAACGGAGTGTGCTGTTATCCGAGGAGGATGCGGTGGCGTAGGAGGGTGAAGCCTGCTCGTCCGTGTATCTGGCGTGCGATCCGTTTGGTTTTGGTGTTGACGCCTTCGGTGGGGCCGTTGCTGTACGGGAGGGTGAGTGCGGCGTTCACGGCGGCGGTATCTCGGTCCAGGCCGCGGGTGAACGCATGAAGGTGGGGCAGGTCGGTTGCGCGGGCCTGGACGATCCAACGGGCGAGCTCTTCGTCGTTGCCTTCGCGGGGCGTCAGGAGTGTGGCGAAGTCCCGGACTCCGGTGGCCAGGGCGGACATCTCCGAGCAGGCTGAGGTGAGCCTGCTCGGAGATCGCGATGACCGGCTTTGAGGTTGTCGGGTCTGGTGAGGAGCATCCGGGCCCGGATGCCGGCGCAGGACATCCTGGGGCTGTGGGCCGGCGGCGAAGGCGCCGAATGGCGCTGACCGCCCGCGCGTCTTCCTCCATGCCTTGAGCGGGTTCTAGGACGGACTGCGAGGCAGCTCGTGCTGGCGGAGGAGGCCATGGCTCTACCTTTCGGTGGGGCGGGTCATGCCTTGTCTGCGACGCTGGGCGAAGCAGGCTTAGGGACGTTCGGGGCCGCGGCGTACTGGGCGGCCTGTGTGTCGAACATGGCGGCATATCTGCCACATTTGGCGATGAGGTCGTCGTGTGTGCCGTGTTCGGCGACGCGCCCTTGGTTGAGGACGTAGATGTGGTCGGCGTGGCGGACGCCGGACATACGGTGGGTGACCAGGACGACGGCTCGATGCGGGGCGGCGAGGCGGCGAATGCGGTCGAACGCGGCGATCTCGGCTTCCGGGTCGAGGGCGGAGGTCGGCTCGTCAACGATGAGGACGCTGTCCTCCTGCGACGTTGAGCTGCGCCAGTGGGTGCGGGCCAGGCCCACCTTCTGCCATTCGCCGCCGGAGAGTTCGATGGCTCCGCGGAACATGCGGCCGAGCATGCTGTCCAGGCCGTTGGGGAGTTTGGCAGTGACGGACCCGGCTCCGGCGAACTCGACGGATGTCTGCAGCTCCTGCGTCGACGACTCGTGGCCGGGGCGCCCGATGCGGATGTTCATCGCGGCGGTTACGGGCCACCGCTGGAAGTCCTGAGTGAGAAGCGAGACGCGGTCGAAAACCTGGGAGCGCTCCAGGCCGGAAACGTCGAAGTCGCCCCACCTCACCGATCCGGTCTGGGGGAGGAGCAGACCGGAGAGGATCTTCATCAGGGTGCTTTTGCCGGAGCCGTTCTCGCCCACCACGGCGATGACCGACCCCATGGGGAAGGTGAGCGTCACCTCGTCCAGGGCCGGTACGTCACGGTCGGGATACCGGTAAGTGACGCGCTCCAGAGAGACCTGTCTCACCTGGGCGGGAAGGGGAGCGCCGGTCTGCGGGATGGCGCGTTGAGCGGCCTCGACCAGGAACTGTCCGTGATCCCGAACATAGAGGGACTCTTCGTGCAGCTGGTTGATGTTCATCACCAGGGCGCCCAGGCTTGCTGACCCGGTCCGTACGGCCGAGCACCAGCTGGATCAGCACGCCGACTGCGTAGGCCTTGGGCCCCGCTTCTGGGAGGCGGCTCTCGATGGATGAGTCACTCGCCTTGTGCCACGGCCAGCGGTTATGGCGCATAGTTGCATTGCTTAGTTCAAATCCCGCTGGTGCGCAGGCCCCGATCAGTCCCCACAACGCGGCCTCGAACCCAGTCACAAAATGAAGATAACGACTTTCCTGGTCAAAGCGTAGAAACCACGCTGACGGTGCGAGTTGCACCGAGAAGCTCAACCGTGGCGCACCGCGCTTGCCCGTACGGCCCTCCGTTCCCCCAGCCGAGCTACACGCCAGGCAGGAGAGTCGGCGTTTGCGGCACGTGACGATCCTGGCCAGTTCGAGGTCACGCGGTGAGGGAGAGGTCGAGTCGGGCGAGGTGGCTGGTGCTGGTTCGGTCAAGGGGACGGCCGTTCCACCAGACAGAGCGCTACCCGCGACAAGAAGATCAAGACCGCGACCGGTGAACACGGCAGGCGTCTGCAGGCCGCGGTGGAAAAGACCTGGCAGCGCAAGGTCAAAGAAGCCGCCCGGGCCCAGGGCCGCCACTCAGAGCGGCATCACCGTCGAGACCCGCGCCCGGTTGGCTTCACCGCCGCCCCCGGGAGCACCGACGACGGCCGGATCCGACTCATCACCCACCACCAGCGCCGACCGGCTCTTCCAAGCCCGGGAGACCGGCGCCACCGATGACGACCTCAAGAACATCGTCGCGCTGGGTCTGCAGGAGCAGTACTTCAGAATTCCTGCCACGCGCCTGCGGTGATGGCCCGCGGCATCATGATGCCGGCGGCCGAGGCCACCGCGGGCGGGATCGGGAGGAGGGAGCCGTCCGCGAATGCCTCTGCTCGCGTGTAGGAGGCGACCACAGGCCCGTATACATCGTCCATGTCACGTGTCCCGCCCTCTCAGCACCTACTTGTTCTGTGTGCTGACTCTCACTCCAGCGACCCGGGCCTTCTCAACAGGGCGTGCCGATGCTCCTCACGCCATGCCAGCGGAAACACAGGCCAACCTTGTGCACCACCGACACCACATGAGACGACGCCAGGGCAAGGAAGCGAGAGTCAGCAGCGGACTGCACCCAGTTAAAGCCGGTCCTGGAGAAGATCAGCGTCCCCGGACCGGACCGGGCAGGCCCCGCGCGAAGCCCGACACCCTCGCGGCCGACAAGACACCCCATGCAGCTATCGGGTCAAGCAGCTGCTGGGAGCGGGGGCGTGACCGGCAGGGCGAAGCCGATACCTCCTGGTCCTGGACGTCACCGCGACGCCGTCGGCGGCCAGAGCTGTCGACCCCGGCCGCCGACGTCGCCCTACGCCGTCGACCGGCTGCTAACCGCCGACATGAGCGACCAAGACCGCGCCGTGGCCGGGCTCCTCAACTACGTCGCCGGCAGGACCTTCCGCTGCGAGAGCACGCGCAGGCCGTGGCCCGCTCCCTGACCCGGTAGAAGGTGTCGTTGCTCAGGACGTCCACGACGATCGACTTTCCGGCGTCGGCGCTCTCGTCGTCATCGACGAGGTCCAGGACCGGCGTAGGCGTGGGCGAGGGCGTCGGTGTGACGGCCTTCTTGACCGCCGGACTCGATGCGGCCGCGACGGACTTGCTGTCACTGGACGCGCCCTCGCACCCCGCGAGCCCGACTGCGACCGCTACGGCGGCGCGGGCGGCCAGCGTGCTGTTCCGGTGTGTGCTGGCTCTCCCTGACATGTGCCCCAAGGCTTTCTGGATCCGGTTGAGAGGGCCTGAGCATGGCACTCCGCTTGCGGTCTCTGAGGGGTAAATGTGGGGGAAGGTCATCCAATTGTGATGAAAATGTGTGTGCGCCCCGAACGGGCTGCGTCCCCGCCTGGCCGCGCGTCAGGTTCGGGGGCTCTGCGCGCAACTCCGTTGCGTAATCAAGTATGCGCATAACGTAATCGATATGGCCTGAACCCTTCTTGAGCCCGGCCAGGGAGCGGCAAAAGACTGCTCCTGTGCCAGAGACAGGCAGGGGCCGGGGAGGGGCCCCGCGCACATCAGCCATGCTCAAAATCTGAGGAGACCGCCACATGTCCGACACCGGGCATCGAAGCAGCGCACACCCCATCACGCTTACCGACGGCACCGCCACCCGGACCCGGGAGGTGGCCCACGCTGACCTCGGCCCCATCCAGGCGCTGCACCGCCGGTGCTCGCTGGGCAGCCGCGCGCTGCGCTATCACGCGGGCAAACTCGAGCTGTCCCGGGCCGGATGGCGGGTGCTGTCCGACCCGGAGCGCGGCACCACCTTGGTCACCACCACCGCCCAGCAGACGGACCGCATCATCGCCATGACCAACGTCATGCGCACCGATCAGCAAGGGGTCGGCGAACTCGCCGTGCTGATCGAGGACGCATGGCAGTCCAAGGGACTGGGCACCGCGCTGGCCGCGCACGCGGCCGATGTGGCCCGCCGGGCCGGCCACCACACCCTGACCGCCTCGGTCGCCGCGGTCAACGCACCCATGCTCCACGTCCTGGAGAGTCTGGACGCGCCGCCCACCCGCGCGACAGGGCCCGTCCTCGACATCCACATACCGCTGTAGCGGACCTCGGGCACCGGTCCGAGCCGACCCGCCACCCGGGCAGCCTCTGAGGCCCACTCAGGCGATCATCTCGCTCGCAGCGCCGACAACAGCGCGGCCGGCGAGGAGTGCAGCGTCTGCCACCGCTCGTCCGGCAACTCCGGATCGACGGTCAGCACGCTGGTGCCCATAGGTGCTCCGGCAGGAGTCTGTCCGGTCGGCCCGCCACATCGCCGCCTCGCCCCCTCCCACACGCGAGTACCAAGCGGGTTGGGCACCACCATCCAGCAGCGCGGCACAAGCCCCAGGCCACAGCCGGTCATCGCCGGTGCGCGGGTGGCGGGCGGTGAGGTCCATCGCGGAGAACGCGCCGTCGTGGATGCGCAGCGCCACCTGCTCGCGGTGCAGGACGTCGAGCACGTCGAGGATGTGCCCGGTGCCGCGGACGAGGCGGAACATCTCGGAGATGTGCACGGTGTCGCCCGGCCGTGCGTAGTCGAGGAGCGCGCGGAACTTCGGGCGCTGGAGGGGGTGGAGGCGGCTGGAGGTGCCGCCGTCCTCCTCGAAGACGACCGCGTCATCGATGCCGGCCTCGTCCAGGACGAGGTCCTGGCGGGCGGTGGACTGCTGGTCGGTCGAGACCCGCTTGTAGACCAGGTTCGCCACCGAGGACCCCTTCCGTGCGGAGGATCGGAACCTATCTGTCGTCAAACCCTGTCAGCAATCGCCATCGGATCTGATTGGATTCGGGCCGCCGCGGACTCCCGGTTCCCACGGGGACGATGCAGCTGGACGACGTCGACCTGGGCAACAGGCGCATCACCGTCGGCGGCCACGTCCGCCCCCTCGATGACCTCACCCGCCGTGCCGTCCTGGACTGGCTCGACTACCGCCGCAGTCGCTGGCCGAACACGGCCAACCCCCACCTGCTGATCACCCAGAAGACCGCCGTCGAACTCGGCCCGGCCGGCAAGCTCTGGACCACCCGAGCCACCCGCAACCTCACCGCCACCCTGGAACGGCTCCGCGTCGACCGACAGCTTGAAGAAGCCCTCACCCACGGCGCCGACCCGCTCCACCTCGCGCTGGTCTTCGGCATCGACGAGAAGACCGCCATCCGCTACGGCGCCGCTCGGCAGCTTCTAGCATCAGAAGCCGAGGAACACCACGAGAGGTCATAGGCATGCGCATCTCAACCGACGACGGCCGATTCGGGCTGATCTTGGCCCCAGCAGGCGACCCCTGGGATGCGCGTTTCTTTCGTTTCCAACTCATCGTGGACTCGATCATCATGGGCGATTCAGAGCCCTGCATCCTCGGCTCGATGATGCTGACACTGCAGAACATGGCCAGGCTTGAGGACCCGCGTCTGGCCCAGCCCGACGCTGACCCGACCGCGACGCTGTCCGTGTTGCGCTCCGATGCCGCCCTAAACGATCCGTCGCTGCTGGGGGCCGCCGAGTCCCTCGACCATTGCCTGGTCCGCGGGTATGTCCACGGCACGAACGCGATCGTGATCGGCGAGCCCGCCGAACCGCCCGTGGGGACGCGCACGCCCCACGTCGCAGTCATGTCACTGCACGACTTTCAAGCGATCGTCACAGCCGCCGCCCACTACTGGGAAGAGGTTCAGCGTGATGCACGGCTCAACACCCTTAACCGATGAGGCAGCACCTTGAGTTCACCCAGAACACACGGGTCGAAAGCCTCCAGAAAGCCTGAACACCCGTCGGTTCCCGACGAAGAACCCTCAGTTTCGCTGAACCCGCGGGACTCGAGGACCTGCGCTCGGGTAGCTACGACGAAGTGACAAGTAACGGCCTGTAGTCAACGTGGCCTTTGGTTTCTTGAAGCCCGACCGGCAGCGCGAGCCGCTCCGGCCACCATGATCAATCTCGCCGTTAACCGCCGTACGGCTACTACTCGCCCCCGGGCGATTCGCATGCGGTCGGGCAGAGGTGGGAATAGCCCAGGTACTCATGTCCACAGAGTGAGCAATCCTCGGGGGGAATCATGACGGGTGACCGTCTCGGTGCGGCCAGCCCAGCTCGCCGCACCCGGCGCCAGAAGATAACGGCTTGGTTTAGCCTCCATCCGATAACGATCGTCATATGGGGCTTTTTGCTGCTGCTGGTGGTGCTGGGCGTGATTGTTGCGCGCACCTACCACGGCACGGGCGAGCCGTGCCCGCCCGACAAGGTCTGTCATTTCGTCCGTTGAGCTTGCCGAACTGGCCAAACTCCCACCGGACGTCGTCCAGGTCGAGCATCCGTGCCTCGTTGATCCGAAGTCCCAACGGCCTGCGGTCACCCGAACCCGAAATAACACGCCGTCACATCGGCTACAGAGAGCTACTTGTCACTTTGCTGTAGCTACCCGAGCGCAGGGCCTCGGAGTGCGGCCTCCCATCTGGCCCGGGTCCGTTGGAGCGCCTGGTGGAGACGTTCGGCCGGTACCTCGAAGACGCCTTCGTGCTCGGGCCTTGATGATCTGCGGCTTTTTGTCGGTGGTGGTTCGGCATCGTGGTGTCAGTGCGGTAGGTATCGGGCTTTGCTGTTCAGTTTGTTGTTGTGGGTGACTTGACTGCTGTCGTAGATGCCGGTCTGGTGCTGACGTTTTTTGGCGATGATGGGGGTCAGTTGCTTGCCGATCGGTACAGAGTGGAGGGAGCGGTGACCCCAGGGAGTCCTCGGCCGTCGACGCGCTCGTCGAGATCCCGTTGATGGTCGGTCGCCTGCCGACCGAGCGCCCCGGTCGCGTCCAAGTCGTCGTATGCGGCCGGGCCCACGAGATGCAGGTACTGAACCTCTCGAAGGCGCAGGCCGGCGAGTGGGCGCTGTCCGGCGTCCATGCGAGCGGTAGGACCGGCCCGCCCTGCACAAGCAGGCCGCCCTCCAGGCCCCGCTCGCCCCGACGCCCGGAGCGGGCCTCCACGGGCCCCGGCCGAGGCCCCTGAGCCGCCCACCGACGCACCGCCGGCCGTGGACCCGGCCTACCCGGACCCGGTGGGCAAGCGCGGCGCTGAACTCCTGTATAGCGTGGGCGATCTCAAGCGCTGGGCGCGCAACCGTCCCTGCGTCGCCGTCGGCTCCACCGACCTGTCGTAACGCCGCCGGGTGACACGAAGGGCCCAGGGGGACCTCGTCGTCCGCGCCCGTGGTGCGACGGACAGTTCCCCAGGCTGCTGGACCGGCATACGCTGCTTATATGCCCAAGGAATCTCGCGAGGCCAAGCGGGCACGGAAGGCGGCGGTCAAAGAAGCCGCGCGGGCCCGTGCCGCTCGCATCCTGGCCGGTGAAATCCCCGACTGCCTACAACAGGCGGTCCCTGCTGTCCGGCAGCCTCAGCCGCCTAAAAGGTCCTAACAAAGGCGTTGGACGTGTCGGTGGGTGATGAGGCAGGTGGCGAGTCCGAGGAAGGCTTCGTGGATGTCGTCGCGTCGTTCCCATCGGATCCGTAGCCGGTGGAAGCCGTGGAGCCATGCGATGGTCCGCTCTACGACCCACCGGTGAACGCCGAGGCCGGAACCGTGTGGGACGCCGCGGCGGGCGATCACGGGTCTGATGCCGAGCGCCCAGACCAGGCGGCGGTATTTGTCGTGGTCGTAGCCGCGGTCGCCGAGCAGGCTGTGGGGTCGGTTGCGGGGCCGTCCGACCAGGCCGGCGACCGATGGGATCTTCTTCAGCAGGGGTATCAGCTGGGTGACGTCGTTGCGGTTGCCGCCGGTCAGTGAGACGGCGAGTGGGATGCCCTGGCCGTCGACGATGAGGTGGTGCTTGCTGCCCGGACGTGCGCGGTCGACCGGGCTGGGACCGCTTGTGGGCCCCGTCGAGCGGCCCTGACGTGGGAGGAGTCGATCACCGCCCGCGACCAGTCCAGCTTCTTCGCGACCCGAAGCTTCTTCAGCAGCACCAAGTGCAGTTGGTCCCAGACGCCGGCATCGTTCCACGCGGCCAGACGCCGCCAGCAGGTCATCCCGGAGCCGAAGCCCAGCTCCTGCGGCAGGTACTCCCACTGGATCCCGGTATGCAGCACGAACAGGATCCCGCACAGGGCCTGCCGGTCCGGCACCCGAGGGCGTCCCTCCACCTGCTTCGGCGCAGGCTCAGGCAACAACGGCTCGATGAGCGACCACAGTTCATCCGACACGATCCACGGCCGCGATTGACGTTTCCCCACGGCCAGACCAACGACCATCCGAACCGAAAGTCACATGATCAACAGCTTCTGTTAGGACCCCTTAGTGGAGGGGGCGAAGTTGGCGTAGGTCTCGACGACATGCCTACTGCGCCTGCACCCGCCTGGGTGAGGAGCATAGAAAGCCTCACATTCTGGTGGGCAGAGTCCTACCGTGAGCGCATGGGGATCGACTGGGGGGATGTCCTGGCTGGGTGGCACCTTTGCAGCCATCGCGGCCTACGGAGCTGTTGCGACGATGCGGAGTCAACGGCGACAGATTGAGGAGCAGCGCCAGTTCCTTCGTGCGCAGACTGTGCTGCTCGGCCTGGATCATCGGGAGCGTACACAGGCACAAGCGCTCAAGGTTTCACTGGAGGCACGAACCAACAAGGACTTGGGGAAGCACTGGTGGGCCGCGTATGTCGACAACTGGAGTGACGCGCCAATATCTGACGTGCAGCTTTCGTTCGGTGTCGCTGCGCCAGAGTCAGCCGGCACCAGGCATGGGGGCGCCGCCGGTGGGGCCCTCGAGCTAAGTTGGTTCCTGAAGCGGCCACGCTCGGTAGATCTTGACGCTCACATTTCGATCGGCGCGCGGTCGCGTGTGGTTCTTCTCTGATTCGTGGCGTGAGCACCAGCAGCCAGGGCTGGCGCCGATTCTTGAGTTCACCGACACGAATAACCTGCGATGGCGGCTTGATCACTACGGCGATCTGACCGAACTTGGGTCAGGCGACAGTGGCGCTGCTTGACTCCCATTCGTGGGAGGCAGGTTTGGCCCCTGTTCTATAGCAACGGGAACCAGGCCCCTTGGCCCCAGAACCGAAGGGCGACCGGCATGCCCAGTCGTCCCTGGACTCTCCGGGTCACGCAGCCGGCGGCGGCGTAACGAGCGCGGTCTGCTCGGCAGGTTGGCGCAGTCTCTGTAGCGCGCGCCGGACGAGCCCTCCAGTTCCTGCAAGCAACAGGACCGCGACAACGTCACCGCGGACCTCATGAACGAGAAAGCCCACGCAAAAACGTCACGCATCGAGAACTCCCGGACTGCACCGTCAGCCAAGGACATCCGCCGCTGGTGCGAAGCGTGCGGCGATGTCGCCCAAGCCGCGGACCTCATCGCTCAGTCCCTCAACGCTGAGTCGATGTACACCGAATGGCGCCACCAAGTCCGCAACGGCCTGAAGCAGCTACAGGAGAGCTGGGTCCAGTTCTTCCACGACACCAGTCTGTTCCGCGTCTACTCATCGACGATGGTGCCAGGGCTCCTGCAAACCGAGGGCTACGCCGCCGCACTGCTCAGAACCATCGCGGACTTCCGAGAGATCGCCGTCAACGACGGGGCTGAAGCAGCGGCGGCCCGAGTGGAGCGGTCCCGCGTCATCCATGAACCAGGGCACCGCTTCGTCCTTCTGGTCGAGGAAGCGGCCCTGCGCTACCAGCTTGGTGGCCCGGATGCGATGGCCGCACAGCTCGGCTACCTCCTGACCGCTGGTGCGCTGCCCTCCGTGTCGCTCGGCATCATTCCCATGAGGACCAAAGAGCGACGGATCTGGCCACAAGAGACGTTCCACGTCTACGACGACAACCTGGTGTCCGTTGAGATGCTCTCCGCGCAGGTGAACATCACACAGCCAAGTGAGATCGCTCTCTACCTCAAGGCGTTCGAGGAACTGCGCGCCATGGCGGTGTACGGAGCGTCGGCCCGAGCGCTCATTGTGAACGCCATCGAGAACCTGCACTGACCCCATACGCGGAAGCGCCCCCTCACGGCCGGAGCCATGGGGAGGCGCAGACATTGCTCGGCACGCCGCCCCGCACCCGCGCCGCTGCAACCGCCGCAACGCGCCCTGCGGAGCGACTGAGCTCCCGCCCCGGCCGTACGCCGTCGCGGTGTTCGCCGCCTCGAGGTCGCACCCGCGGCCGTTCCACACCGGCCCGAAGTCGGTCCACCTCCTGGAGCCGGAGACCGGCGTCGGCACGGTGGAGCAGACCCGCCAGACCTTCGCAGCCGCCGCCGCGAAGTTGGCCGCCACGATCCAGGGCAGCAAGTGGGCGCGCGCCGCGTCGTACGGCCTCCGTTCGCAACCTGCCCCGGCGACGCCCCGCAGCCGCACGCCCAGCAGCCCGGCACCCAGCACACACCGGGCCGGACCACCGGAGGAGTCACATGATCCCCGCAGAAGAACTGCCCCACCCCGAGGACGCCCTCGCCCGCGCCCACGCGGCCTGCGCGAAGATGGCCGCCGCGCTCAACGAGGACCTGCTTCCTGAGCCTGATGAGCCCCTGGGGTGGCAGCCGGTCTGGAAGCGGCCCCGGAAACTGAAGTCGAAGGCGGACGCGGCCGCGCGCCGCGACGCCCGCGCCCTGTCCCGGGTGTGGCACTCCAGTGCCTGGCTGTGGTGACGATGCCGGGCATCGTCCACCGAGTGGAACCCACAATGTTCTGCATCCGGTGGCGATGCACGACGCCGTATGGGTGAACTTGTACGTGCGGCGGTGGCTCGCCGCCCCGCTCGTCCTGCCCAACGGCTCTCTGCTGGAGCGGGAACGCGGCACCCCGCAAGGGGCCCCGGTGTCTCCCGTCCTGGCGAACCTGTTCCTGCACTACGCGTTCGACACCTGGATGGCCCGGGAGTTCCCGAGCGTCTGGTTCGAGCGCTATGCGGACGATGCGGTGCTGCACTGCGTCACCGAGCGCCAGGCCCGCCATGTGCTGGCCGCGCTCAGAGACAGGCTGGTCGAAGTCGGGTTGCAGCTGCACCCGGACAAGACACGGATCGTCTACTGCAAGGACTCGTACCGGCGTGGCTCCTACGAGCACACGTCGTTCACGTTCCTCGGGTACACGTTCCGTCCCAGGAAGAACCGGAATCGGCACGGCAAGCAGTTCCTGTCGTTCGAGCCGGCCATCAGCAGACAGGCCCTGACCCGGATCGGTCACGAGGTGCGTTCCTGGCAATTACACCTTCGTACCGGCACCTCCTCGGAGACCTCGCCCGCACGATCAACCGTGTGGTCGGGGGGTGGATCAACTACTACGGACGTTTCCGGCCGTGGGAGCTGTTCCCCTTCGTGATGCGCATCAACGCCTACCTGGTGCGCTGGATCCGCAAGAAGTACAAGCAGCTCGCAAGCCGACTGAAGGCCCACGCGAAGCTCGTGGAGATCGCACAGCGGTACCCACGGATGTTCGTGCACTGGCGCCTCACCACCGCCGCCTGCGAGATCTGAAGATCAGAACGACAAGAGCCGTGTAACGGGAGACTTTTACGCACGGTTCTGTGAGGGCCGAGGGGTGAGATTCCCCTCGGCTACTCGATATCGGCCCGTGACCTGTTGGCCAATTCCACTGTGGTCGTACGCGGCTCGGCGTCGTTGATCCGAACATCCGGCCATGTTGCCGTGGACGGACAGCGTCGGGGAGGCGTCAGTGTCGCTGCGTACGAGCGGTCCGGGCCGGTTTCCGGAGAGGACTTGGAGGATCGTCGAAGCCGCCTTGCCTTGAGGCGGTTGCGGACGAGTGTTTCGAGCTGAGGGCCGTGACGGCGAGGTTGGCGAGGCTCCGCTTGTCGTGGGCCCATACCCACTCGACGGGGTTGAGATCAGGTGAGTAGGCGGGCAGCAGGAACACCGTCAGCCATTCGCGCTCGGCGACGAGGTCCCGCATCCTGCGCGAGACGTGGGTGTTCAGCCGGTCCCAGACCAGCACGATCGGCGCCCTGACCAGCTGGTGGACGCCATCGATCAGCACGATGAAGTTCCGCTCGGTCATGCTGCGACGTGTGCCCTTCCCGCGGGATGGTTCCGCAGGACCAGGACCCGCGCGGTGCGCACCGGTTGGGACCGGGGCCGTCGCCCTCGCTCCCCGATCTGGCCTAAGCATGACCGTCACCACGGCCCGATGCCGCCCGGTGCCGGACCTGAGGGCCGAGAGGACTCACTTCGAGACAAGACGTCCCTGCGATCTGTTGCCCCGGCGACAAGAAAATACCCATCGGTTAGAACCTCGGGGAAATCTCACGGGCGAGTATTGCGCGGCCGGTTACTCGGTCGTAGCGTCAATTACGCAAGGTGCTCGACCGGCTGGCTTACCGTCACAGGCCCCGCGTTCCGTGAATTGAGCCGCCCGCAATTCCCCGGCACGTACGATCCGCAGACGTGCCGTGGGCAAGCGGAATCAGAAACGCCCCATCCCCGCAGCTACACCCCATCCCCTCGGAAGGGAACCGTCCGTGCGACGCATCACGCGAATTTCCGCCATTTCCGCCGCCGCAATTCTGGCCGCCGCCGGAGTGTCCGCGACGACCGCCTCGGCCGCACCCCAGGCCCAGTGGACCGTCGCCAATCCGGCCGCCAACGACGCCTTCAGCGCCACGAACGTCTCGGGCGCCAACGCCGTCCTCGCCAACGTCACCACCGGCGCCACCATCACCTGTTCCGTCTACGGCGCCAGTGGCACGGCCGTGGACGGCGTGTACACCAGCGGCACCGGCCTGGCCACCCTCGCCAGCGCCACCTTCGGCACGTCCGCCAGCAAGTGCAACGGCCCCCTCGGGTCGAAATGGGTCTCCTCGTCCGTCCAGCCGATGAAGCTCAACGGCGTCAGCCACCGCGGCGGCGTCACCAAGGGCACCCTCACCGGCATCAAGGTGAACCTCACCGGCACCAGCCTGCTGGGCACCTGCAACGCGACGATCGAGGGCTCGGCGAACACCGGCACCTACACCAACGGGTCCGGTGTTCTGGAGATCATTTCGGACACGTCGCCCGCCCTGACCGTCACCGCCGCCTCCGGTTCCTGCGCCGGGCTGATCAACGTCGGCAACAAGGCGAAGTTCGGCGCCAAATACCAGGTCTCGCCGGTCCTCACGGTCACCAGCCCGTAACCGCCCGTGGCGCGCCCAGTACCGAACCGTGGGGGCGGGCCCCCGCCGGCCGCCCCGCCCCGCGGGGGGGGGGGGCCCCCCCCCGGCGGGCCCCAGCCCGGCCGGGGGGGGGGGGCCCCAGGGGGCCAACCAGAGCGGCCGGGACCGCGGGCGCCCC